>DATEIH010000099.1:0-6701 GCA_035279165.1 Candidatus Nitrosocosmicus sp.
ACTTGTCGTATTTGCTGCCGGGTTGGTTTCATTAGATTGGGAGTTTGCATATTGGTTCCCTAACCCAGGTAAACTTAGGACAGTAAAGGTGAGTATTGTGGCTAATACAGGTAGAATAATAAATTGTTTTGTTTTATAGAACTGCATATGGAATCTCATACATAATATCTGCCATACTATTTATATTTATCCATTATTGTGAATCTGTCTCCGCAATTTCTAATTACCATATTTGAGATAAAGAACTATGATTAAGCTCAGATACTCAATGAGGTATCGAGTACTATGTTAGTTACGACAAAATTAAAGCAGTTAAAGCAGTATAAAATGCATACATTTCAGCCAATAGAAAGATCAAAACACATGTTTGGAAATTATATTATCCTCAAACAAGTAATAAGATAGAAAGATTCCACGAGAAATTTCAATCAAATAATGTACTTTGAATCCTTTGAGATATTCATAACAAGGTATAACACCAAGAGACCTAATAAGTCTTTGAACCGAGATAAATTAGAAACACTACCTGTTTCATGAAACTGCAATCTTATAGCAATAGAGTAAGCTTAAAATAACATGATTGAAGATTGTGACTTATGAGTAGTTCAAATGAAAAAGTTAGTCATCATAAGGTTAAGGAACAGAGTGATGAGTTGAGGACAAAGTACCCAATTTTTACCGCCATTTTAGAAATAATTCCGGACATGGATTTGAAAGAGGTCCTTAGTGTATTCGTAGTAATGGATCCTGTAAGAACCCTATTGAAGACTCATGCTACGAGATTGACTTTCATAGGGGAGGATAAGAATCTTGACCAAATAATTGAAGAAAGTATTAATCAGTTAAGGACAAAGCATGCCGTATTGGCCGGTATTTTAGAAAGAATCCATAATATGGATCTAAAAGATACTGCAATAGGAATTTTAGGAATTGATGCAATGGAGTCACTGTTAAAGCTTAGAATGCTAGTGATTCTAACATCCTAATCCTCTTATCCAAAGTTTAGAAAAGATAAATTTTTAAAAAGATCTCTTTCAATATACATTTAACCGTAATTTTTAGTTTTGGTAATTCTTCAATAATTTTCTCTGTACTCACATTTTCTTATTCTTTTTCTTATTCTTTTCGTATCTTAGCGAGACTTAATTTCTTTATCTTCTCTAATATTAAGATAGCTTTTATCAAGTGAACGCTTTTATGTTTCTCTAATTTTCACAATATTCCGTGTGTTTTCTACTCGGCTTCCGCATGTGTTTGCAAAGAACAATACTTTCTGATACGATAATGAGTATCTATTTTCTGAGATGTATGTCTCTTAAATATATTGTAGATCGATTTAATCGAGTGTATGTAGAACCGGGGTTATTTGGGAACCTATTAGTTCCGTTGCTCGCATAAGCTTTTCGTGCGGTAACGATGCGGGGTTCATCATAAAAGTAACTCTGGATATGCCACCAAGGGCTTGACTGTGTCTAATAATTTTCTCTGTAACTTCTTTGGGATTGCCTATGAGAAGTGCTCCGTTTGGGCCCCTCTGAGCTTCAAAATCCATACGAGTTATCGGAGGCCATCCACGCTCCTTTCCGATTTCGTTCATGCTGTGTGCATAGCCTGGAAAAAAGTCGTCAACTGCCTCTTGAGTGCTCTCTGCCACATAACCCAGCGAATGGATACCTACGTTCAGCTGATTTGGTAAATGCCCCGCCCTTTTTCCTGCTTCTCTGTAGAGATCTATTAATGGTTTGAAACTTGGTGTCTGGCCTCCGATGATTGCGACCATCAGAGGTAATCCGAGTAAACCAGCCCTAACAAAAGATTCCGGAGTTCCACCAACACCTATCCATATCGGCAGAGGATTCTGCAAGGGCCTTGGATAAATTCCCTGTCCAGTCAGAGCAGGTCGATATTTGCCAGACCAATGCACATGCTCATTTTCACGAATCTTTAACAGCAATTCAATCTTTTCTGAAAAAAGTGAATCGTAGTCATCCAACTTCAAGCCAAACAATGGAAATGCCTCAATGAATGAGCCACGGCCTACTACCATCTCCGCCCTACCTTGAGACAAAAGATCCAAAGTTGCGAATTCTTGGAATATCCTTACGGGATCGACTGCACTCAATACCGTTACTGCACTGGTAAGGCGGATATGTTTAGTTCGTGCTGCCGCTGCTCCTAGGATGACAGCTGGAGCAGAATCAAGGAATCCATGACGGTGATGTTCACCTATTCCAAATACGTCCAACCCAATCTGATCTGCATATTCGATTTGTTCAACCAATCTTTGTAAGCGTTCAGATGAATTTATTGATCTCTTGGTATCAATATGAAAAGCTGCAAAACTGTCAATTCCTACTTGCATCTGATATACATCAAATATAAATATTATTTAAACAAAGTAGTGGTTCTCAGCTTTGGCAAGAACGAATTGCTATACTTGTATTTTCATGATCTTCTAATACTTTCATCAAGTAACAAGAATAACCGTGAAAGCAATTTGTAATAGATATAAATGGTATAGGCTTATGTATTCAATGCAGCTTAAAACGTTACTGCCATCTTTGGATACTTTATGATCATAAAATATTATCTATGAAAATTCTAATAAAGTCCTGAATTTGGCAATTCCATGACAGGGAGACAGTTAGAGGATTTTTTGGATAAAAACATAGATTAGGTACACATCGGACATTGACATTAAATGATATAAAGGATCTAAACATTCATCCAATTTGATATCATTATGAATCCTTCTTATAAGTAAAAATAACAAGATTCATGAGGACTGTTCCTGTGTTAGTGGGATTGTCGCTGTCGCCAAGATCCCATTTATATATCGTTATACTATGGCTCGCATGGCAAGGTAAACGAAAATGTGGCACCAATTCCATTCGCATTGTTCTTTGCCCAAATCCTACCACTATGGGCTTCTATTATATTCTTTGTGATGTATAATCCAAGACCAATTCCTTTTTCTGACATGGTAGTAAATTTGGTAAATAACTTGGGTAATATTTCCATATTAATGCCTTTTCCGCTGTCTCTTACGGATATAACTACACATTTTTGGTCATTTATGAATTCTACATCTGATATAATATGTATAACGTCACCATCCTTTGTAAACTTAAATGCGTTATCCAATAAATTGTAAATTACTTGTGAGATCCTTGACTTGTCTAGTTCTACCAAAAGAGAATCGTCTATTCTGCTATTGTTTAATTGTGAATATTCTATGCGAGTTTTGTATCTGTTACAATTTGTTAAAGTATGGAGATCGATAGTTTCCATTTTACCTGTATGTTGGCTTTCGTATTCCATCACCTGTTCTAGTAAAAACAGTCTTAGATTAACGGCTTCTTTCCTAAGAGTCAAGGAGTTTGTTTCTATTCTGGTGATATCTAGAATATCATTTGTTAATGATACTAATTTTTTTGCATTTCTTATAATAGCATCAATATAGTCGTTTATCTCTTCTCTATTCACTTGAATCTGTTGAGAATTTCCTAATTCCTTTGAGTTTACATTTGATTTGAGCATTTCCGAAATTGCCAGTATTGGTTGTATAGGACTCCTTAATTCATGGGCGGTAATACGAATAAAATCTTGCTGCAACTCTTCACTTTTTTTTAGCTGTTGATATATTTCGGTTTGGTTCCATAAGTTCTCAAATATTGAAACATAAGATAAAACTCCTGCTTTGCTGTTTGAATATGTCGATATCCCTATGGCTTCATGAAACTTTTCTTTGGAATCATCCTTTAGTTCCATTACCAATGATACCTTTTTGTCGATTATAAGAATAGTAGATCCTGTTTCAGTCAAAGTTTGGATAGACCTGATCTGGACCTTATTGCTATCATTATTACTTGTGTTGTATATCGACAAAGTTTGTTTTTCCAATATTTCAACAAATTTCGCTGTCTTCTCGTTACTAGGGATCAGCATCCGTATCTTTACATTTCTGTTCACTGCTGCTTGGGTTATTAATTCAAACACCCCTAGTTTCCACTGCCTTAGAAACGCGTTTACAGTCGGAAGTATTAGCATTATTTCTTTATTTGATGATCTCAGCAGATCAAGATATGCAGTTTCAGCGTTGTTTGACCTTGAGATAATATCCACTCTTTCAGTATCTAGTCCCCTTTCTATGTCCTCTATAATGTCTACAGCATCTATGCCATTTTTCCATAGTTCCTCAAATGTTAATTTGTACTGGTTGATATATAGAACATCATTTGTTGTAAACATCTGCTTAATGTTTTTCCTATCTTGATTGTGATCAATTTTTTCAGAGTTTGAGAAAAAGACTCGGTCAGTTACTAGAAAGTTTGGTGTAGGTAGGTTTCGTATACTTCTAATCTTAATGCCCATATCCATGAATAACTTGGCTACGTTGGCATCCTCTCTATGGCTCAAGTCTGTGATCCATCTTACACCTTTATGATATCCCTTATCATAATTTTCCATTATTTCTTGATATACTGAAAAAAAGCGATCATGAACTATTTTAAGCAAGCCGGTATCTGAGCAAATTAGTATTTCTTCACCATCTTTACATAAAGACCTTATCTTATCATTTATTTCGTCTTGGTCGTCAAGTATTCTGGTTTCTATTCTCTCATGGCCATCCTCGATCTCTCTAATCCTTTGTGTTGCGGGTATCGAGTTGGCCCAAAGACTCTTAAAAACATACTGTTGCTGTTCCACTATTTCCATTACGTTACTATGGATAAGGTGAGACACAGGTTTGGCTTCTTGCAATTTAGCTGTAGCAATGTATTCACTTTCGCTTACTGCCATACCTCCCTTTGCATTGTCCACATGGCGCACCTCAGCTATTTTCATTAGTTCTTTACAGTAATTGATATTGTGTTTTGTAATCTCAGAAATGTATTTGATTTTGACTCCTCTTTCATATGCATGTCTCATACCTTTTCTCAATTGTTCCACACCCATTGCTACTGTAGGTCCATGGGAATCAGCATAATTATCCCATCTGTCTTTTGCATTATTAAGTGTCTGTACAAATAGTTTAGTGGTTTTATCTTCACCATAGACAACCACGGTTTTTTCCCCAATTGAGTTTTCATTTTTATCTTCTTTGATTAATTGAATAGACTGTCTTTTGTTCTCTTCATTTTCAAGCTTTTTCCCTGTTTTTTCCTTCTCGATATTGTCTTTGATAGTCAATATTCAACAATATCTATATAATACCGTAGAATTTAAGCATTACGTTTTTGTTTTAAAAATTAATACATTATTAGTTTCCCCTTTAGTCAAGATACATAGTTATTCGATGGGAGAAGGTATGATTTCGAATATATGTCTTTAAGAAATGAATCCTATGGATTCCTTTATTAACAGTTAGAGTCATCGATTGAGAAGAAGATGAGATTTATTTTCTTGTTAGGTAATTTGTAGCTTGAAATTTAAATATCCTGGATCAGAGTATTGCTAAATTAAACAATTCCTTGTCTTAAGATATGGATAATATTACTAGTTATTATAAGATCAACTTGTTAATTAGGGCTAAAAAAATTTTTAGCTTCAATATAAGCATATCTAATACTCTGAAGTTTCATTAATGTATGCTTCTGCTGACTTTGATGTAGCAGCTTTTTCGACAACGTAATGTAGGAATGATCCAGTCTGAGTTATTGCTTCTTTTATTGGCTTAGATGCTTCTTCCTCCTCTGCCGATGTTGTTATTGGTGGAGTAATGTTAGTGTTAGTGTTAGTGTTAGTGTTATTAGTGAGGGGAGGTGTGCCGGTTTGGTTCATTAATGGATTTGTCTGACCATAAACCGAAACCAAAGTGCCTTTCCTTACTACCAATACCATTCCAAAAAAAACAAGATTGCCAAAAAATTACAAAATTTTCTTTCTATATTTAATTTTATCTATACATTAACAGTATTACTTTTATCTTGTCTCCCTCTTCATCATCATGGTTAGTATACCATTATCCTTCGCAACCTATGCCATCGCCATCAGCATCAAGGTTGTTTGGATCGTTGTCTCCAACTGGGATGTTCTTCTCATCAAAGTCCTTACAATCTAAATCCTTACCATCATTATCCAATTGATTGTTATTGATACTACCAGAATCTATCTTGTCACCTTTATCTTTATTACTATTATTTGATGAACAACCGTGCTCCTGCGCCCAATTTGAATCTGCGAATTCAGATACATCACAGAAATCTTGATAAACGTCAGCAAAACCATTTTCAAGTATCGCTTCATTAACATTAATTCCTTCACAATATACAACTGCTACTGTTCGGCCATAGGTAAGTCCTTGATTATTGTCTGGATCTACCTCTGCATTTTTATCCAAACATTGTTCTGTCATGAAATTTCTTGCTTCATCGAATCCTGGTTCATTTGTTTCTGGTGCATCTATTAATGCTAGCCTTACCGTTATTGTTTCTCTCTCTGGTGTCATTACATCAAGAGTATCTCCATCTATGACTTTTGTTACTATTCCACTAAAGTTAGATGAAGTGGTAACTAAACCAGAATTTAGAGAAGTCGCCCAGACTTGATTTGAAAAGGTAATTGCTCCCAAAAAAACTAGAAAAATAAACATTGTCTCATAAAATAAAAAATGATGCAATACTGATTATTGTTATACTGGATATATAAATATACAAAAAATAAGCGGATTGTTCTACAAATCTGATTGTCTAGCTTGG
>DATEIH010000100.1:0-6301 GCA_035279165.1 Candidatus Nitrosocosmicus sp.
ACTCCTGCAAGGAACCCCTATGTAG
The DNA here is from genome assembly GCA_035279165.1 of Candidatus Nitrosocosmicus sp. Classification (GTDB taxonomy): domain Archaea; phylum Thermoproteota; class Nitrososphaeria; order Nitrososphaerales; family Nitrososphaeraceae; genus Nitrosocosmicus. Next base: position 26 of record DATEIH010000100.1, read on the forward strand.
CAGAAATGTACAAACTAGCATTAGAAGGAAAACTCTACAGCAGATCAGTTCCATAATCTTTTTTTTGTTTTAGTTTTTTTATTTTTTAGTTAGTCACTTAATTTTGTAGTTAATTATTTGTGTATATATTTATACATAAACCGATAGATGGCCATTATTTAATATTTAATATTTAATATTTCTAAAGTCCTTTCAATCTTTTCTTTAGAAGATAAGTATGCATATTAAAATAAACAAGAATGGTGTAATTATAGTAATCCTTCAGAATCCTGATCTGCGTCAGTAGATTGTTTTAGTTTATCAGAGAAACTTATCGTTTTTCCATGATCAGATATGGAAATTTGTGTATCCACTCGAATGCTCAAACCCAACGATCTATATACGGCAAGCAGATCCCCAGCCGATATTTTAGAAATCTCTCCAAATCGAATCAATTCATTTAATCTCCTTATAATAATTTTAGTTTGCAAAGGAAATTGCTGTTCAGCAAGTTTTAAAACCTCGTCACCTCTATCATATAGAGAGCGTAACAAGAAATTCCTTTCAGAATCGACTTCTTCTGGTTTATCCTTATTTGTTTTATTCTGGAGTTCCAAATTGATCTTTTCTTTTTCTTTAGAGGCTAATTGTTCTTGTAGCTTTTTCATCTTTCTTGCCTTAATTAATTCAAGATCTGGATCATCCATGCCTGATTTTTTGTCGGCGTCCAATTTAACCTTTGATAACTCCTAGTGGGACCAATCTAACAACTTTTGTGGCGATTCCCACTCTATGTGACACATCAGCAACCATATCGACGTCCTTATATGCATCTGGAGATTCCTCGATCAATCCATTTTTAGTTAAAGATTTAACATATATGCCCCGTGATTCTAACTTTTTCTTTACATCATCTAATGTATGTGTTCTTTTTGCTTCTGATCTAGACATGGTCCTTCCTGCCCCATGAGCAGTTGATCCAAAGCTAAGATCCATTGATTTATGCGAACCCAAAAGAACCCAACTTGCAGTCCCCATTGAGCCTGGAATAATTACAGGTTGTCCTATAGATCGATATTTATCGGGTAGTTGTTCCATTCCTGAAGGAAAAGCACGTGTTGCGCCTTTCCTATGTACTACCAAATCGCGAGAGCCTTCCCCATCAACTCTATGACGTTCTACCTTTGCAATATTATGAGATACATCGTATACTAATTCCATGTCGAGATCTTGTTCGCTTAGTTGAAGTACTCGTTGAAATGTCTTCCTCGTCCAGTGAGTAAGCATTTGTCTATTTGCCCAAGCGAAATTCAGTGCAGAAAACATGGATTTTCTATAACTCTCTCCTTCCATTGATGTATTAGGAACACATGCCAATTCTCTATCTACAACATTTAGACTATATCTTTTCATGGCTTGTTCTGACAACCGTAGGTAATCACTACAAACTTGATGTCCAAATCCACGAGAACCACAATGTATTAAAATTTGTATCTCCCCTTCCTTTCTAATTCCCATGGCATCGGCTGCTTCTTTATCATATATCTTGTCTACTTTTTGGATCTCAAGAAAATGATTTCCCGAACCCAAACTCCCTAGTTGCATTGAACCGCGTTTTCTGGCGTTAGTTGAAATATTTATAGGATCTGCCCCTTTCATTTTTCCATTCTCTTCACAAGATTTAAGGTCGGTATCTATTCCATAACCATTCTCTATAGACCATTTTGCGCCATCAATGAGTAGATCGTCAAGCTCCGAGTTGGTCAACTTTATAGCCCCTTCACTTCCAACACCTGTGGGAATAGAGGAAAATAAAGAATCAACTAGAATTTTGAGTTTAGAATGAACATCAGATTCTACAAGATTAGTTCTAATTAGTCTGACTCCACAATTAATATCATAACCAACTCCACCAGGACTAATGATACCTTCTTCTAAATCTGATGCAGCCACACCACCCACAGGAAATCCATATCCTTCATGACCATCAGGAAGTACAACTACGTGCTTTTTTACCCCAGGCAGAGTTGTGACATTAACCGCCTGATCGAGTGTTCGATCAAGGGCCATTTTAGATATTAATAGATCATTGGCAAATATTGTTACAGGAACATTCATCCCACTTGAATCTTCTTTAGATATCTGAAATTGATAGTCAGAAATTTTATTAACCATATGCTTCCCATTTTTTGTTACTAATGAACCAGACATTATTCCCTTTATGATAAATATCTTAATTTTGTCAAATATTAATCATCCTAATCATCCTAAATAATAAATTAGATAATCAATATCTGACTTTAGACTAATGCCTATTTTACCTATAGATAGCGGAAGATATGGAACGAAAGAAATGAAAGACATTTTTGAAGAAGATAGAAAACTAAATTATGAATTAATTTTTGAATCTGCCGTTGCAAGTGCACAGGCGGAATTGCAGATAATTCCAAAGGAAGCTTCTAAAAATATAGAAGAGGTTGTTTCATCCAATAAAATAACAGTACAAAGGGTCAAAGAGCTAGAAAGTATAAGCGATCATGATACAGCTGCGATAGTAGAAGCAATAAGTGAGTTATGTTTAGAAAGTTCAAAACCTTGGATTCATTATGGCTTGACAAGTAACGATGTTGTAGATAGTAGTACCTCAATGCAGATGCGAGACGTATTTAAGATAGTGGAATCAAAATTGCACCAGCTTATCAAAGAATTACTAAAAAAATCGATAGAATTTCAAGATTTGCCTGCGGTAGGAAGGACTCATGGACAACATGCAAGTATTACTTCTTTCGGACTTAAATTTGCTATTTGGTCAAATGAATTACTTGACCATCTAATAAGGATTGATGAGGGGAAAAAAAGATTTCTACTTTGCAAAACCTTAGGAGTTGTGGGAACAGGATCTTTGATGAGAGAAAATGCATTAGAGGTTCAAAAAATAGTTGCAAAGAAACTAGACCTGTTCCCCGCCGAAGCTGCAACGCAAGTGATTCCAAGGGAGAGATATTCAGAAATGTTATTCACAATTACACTAATAGCATTAACATTAGACAAAATAGCAATCGAAATTAGAAACTTGCAGCGTACAGAGATCGGGGAAGTTCAAGAACCATTTAAGAAAGGACAAATGGGGAGCAGCGCAGTACCAGTAAAAAAAAATCCAATAAAGAGCGAAAGGATCTCTTCATTGGCCAGAATCGTTAAATCAAATCTCAACGTTTCTTTAGAAAATATAGCATTATGGCATGAAAGAGATTTATCAAATTCGGCTAACGAACGTTTTATTATTCCAATGTCAGCTATCCTGTTGGATGATATGATAAGCACGATGATAAAGATCATAGAAGGTTTGAAAATAAACAAAGAAAAAATAGCAAATAACATAGAAGTAACCAAGGGTCAAATATTTGCAGAATTTGTCCTACAAGTTTTGATATTAAAGGGTATTCCCAGATTCAAAGCATATAGAGATATTCAATCAGTAGCCTTCAACGCAGCTGAAAAACAAGAACATTTTTTTGATGCTTTAATAAAAGAAGAAGAAATTGTCAACAATGTAAGCAAAGAGGAACTTAAAGTAATATTTAATCCCAAAAGTCAGCTTTCTGCATCAAAGAACATTATAAGAAATATAGTAAATAAAGCAAAACAAATGAATATTTCTTAATGGTGCATACAAATTTTTTTCATAGTATTCCTACCAATTTCAAATGTAGAATACTAGTTCAAAACTTCAAAGCAGTTTCCTAACTTTTTATGATATATATCATATATACATGTTAACATAATAATTTTTAGTATCAATATATGGTAATGCAAAAATAACATTCATAAGATAGAAAGAGGGATAATTCAAGTTAAATATTAATAAATGGAAAATTAAACAGAACCCAATTTCCATTTGGGGTGGAAAATTGATTTGAATGTAGGCGAGTCGATCAAGAAATGGACTTTTAATCTGTCCTATTATGATTATGCGAGTACCTTTTTCATTTCATTATCATTTGCTTCGATGATCGCAACAGGTATTTTCGCCATCCCTTTAGTATCAGATCTTTTTTCAGGTAAGGAGCTTGATTGGAATAGAGATTGGACCAATGTACTATTCACTACAACTAGTGCTCTGGGTTTTATATGGGGCCTTATGGCACATTCACAGTTTGATACTACTACAAAAATGATAAGGAACACATGGCATTTATGTCGTAAGCTAGACCCATTTATAGGAGAATATGACTATAAAACATTCAATCCGGAGACAAATAATTTAGAAGACGGATATGCCTATCATAGTTTAGTAGATTTTTGGGATAGAGAAAATGAGGTACCCAGCTGGCTTGATAAGGGAAAATATTGGAAGATATTATTGGAGTTGAGGAAAATAAACAAGAACGTTAGGCTGGAAGTGACAAAGGATGCAAATCTCCCTTTTAAAAAAGGAAAGGGTAACATAGTAGTCGTATTAAAAAAATTCGATCATGCAGACTCTGCCGGTAAAAAAAATGAATCAACTGATAGTAAAAATGTAATATGCAGGGTTATTGTTCCGCAATGGCTAGTAATTAACACAGAATATAAAAGATTTAACATTTTCTCTCAATCAGAAATAAATACAGTAACAAGCATACTTTCTGATGTTAATAAAAACATACCTAAAATAATTGATGAAATAATTTTTAAAGAAGAACCTTTTATGAAGCATTCTGCAAATATTCTTACATCTTTCTCTACGTACCTAAACAAGAGTCTCCCCATTAGGATAGTGTACAGTAGAATTATAGAAATACTTCCAGGTGTTAAAGAGCGTCAAATACAATACACTAATGAAAATCTTTCAATTGTATCTCTAGATTATCTAATTGAATCTATTTTGTTAAAAGCCAGAACCACAGGCATCAAAGAGGAATCATTGACTAAATTACATTTATTGGCCCAATATCTAAAAAAAGAATATGATAAGCTAGGCTTAGGAGAAGGATCGAGTGAATATCATAATCTACATCATTCTCTAGAAGTCGCCTATATGAGTCTAAATATGTTACCAAAGGAAATTCATGGTTACACTATTACCAAAAGAGACTATGAAATAATGCTAGTTGCAGCGTTGTTACATGATTACGATCCAGTGCAAGGCACCTCTCATTATGATTTAACTTATTCAAGAGTGCCCACTGTAGCAAACACTGTAGCAGAAATAAAAAGAAAAAGAATTCATGATGCATATTTTATGCTAAATAGCGAAGAACTAGTAAGGTTTTTTAGAAAATATGCGCCTCCTCCACTGGTAGAAATACAGGAATTTACTACCACTCATCCAGAAATGTTAAATGGTATAGAAACTAAAATCGAAGGTAAAATAGTTGAAGCCTTAATCTGGAGAACAGACTATCCCTTTGATGATAATGCTTATAACAATTTTAACCAGTTACTAAAAGAGATAGATGGTCAAGGTTTTTCCATAGAAAAAATTAACCTAATCGCAGAAATTCTATCATTAGCTGATCTATCAGTAACGTACCTAAGTTCTGATCCGCTCTTAGCATGGAACAGAGTGGTAAAATTGTATGAAGAATTAGATTTTCCATTGGTAGGAGCTGTTTCTAGAACTGACAGATTCTTGTCATTATTCTCAGAGGGTTCACTATTCAAGGACATTATATCAAGAAGAACTTTTCCAGATGTTTTCAGACAAAAATGGGAAAATGTATATCAATTTTTTCACGAGGGGAATCCATCAAACAAAATAAATAATCTAATTTTGGATGCTAAAACAAAATATGAAAAAATTAACATGGATGTTTCTGCCGGTAATTGCGATTATTTAATTAACATTGCTCTTCAAAATAAGAACGAATATCATATAGGAATTGTAAAGGATAAAGACGATATAATAAAGACACAAACAAAATTATCAGAGCTTCAAATAGAGAATTTGGAGATTCTGCCAGGCAACCCGGACAACATCCTACCTTTCATAAAGGATAAATCCATTGATAATTTTATGATCACAATCTTTCGTGATAATTCTGAAAAAAGATATAATAAAGAAAGGGTACTAAGAAATCTACTTCATTCGTATATGTCTAAATTGATCCAAGATGGGACTATTCAAATTATTGTAGAGAACGAACAAGATTTTAGAAAAATAATGTCATTAATACCTGAACATAACTTTAAAATAATTAACAAATTCGATAATGTTGCATTAGAAGCACCGAATCCAGATAAATCCAGACACACCGATGATGTCAAAAATGTCAAAATAATAACCATTCAAAGACAACAAAATAATAACAACAA
>DATEIH010000101.1:0-6888 GCA_035279165.1 Candidatus Nitrosocosmicus sp.
TATTAAGAAAAAGATTGACTAGTTATTTTAATATAGATAGTTTTACCGCCCCTGATCCATTTTCTGAAGAGAATGAATTTAATTATTTCATAGTTGTGGACAAAGCAAATACTAACAGGATTATTTCTTTTATTGCATTAAAGGATGTTCTTGATATTGATTTATGGGATTTACTCTTTGGTAAAGATATGTTAAGATTGGATATATCAAAAGAAGATGCATTATCTTTAAAAGAAGAACTAATGCCTAAATATACTGACAATTTTTTCCCGATTCGAAAGGACAGCTCAATAATCGGATATATTGCTTTTAGTTTCGAAGTCTGTGGTATGAAAAATTAACCACCTGTTTATTATTAATGGCAAATCCTATCAGGTTTACGAGCTCCATCTATTATATCTCCAGATTTACTGAATTTGGTAATTCCAATTCACCATTTTTTTGCATGATTATTTTTATATTCTTTAAAATTTCTCTTGCTTTAGTAATTCCCTCTTTCTGAATAATCTTGTTTGCTATATCTTTCCTAAAGGAATCAGACCATTCTTGTCCGATTTTATATTTACCATTAATTGTATCAACATTAATTTTTATTACTGTTAGATGTATAATGGATTTTGCACTTTGATTTAATTCAGTATACTTACCTTCCGATTGATATTTTTGCATCATTTTGTTCATTGCAAATGCTTTTTCTTGATTATCAGACACAATAGATGCTTTTCCTTTTATTACTATACTTGTATACAATGTGTCCGCAAAAGAAGCATCTGTAGGATGAAAATAGTATGAAGGTAAAAAGCAGATTTCCTTATCGACTTCAAATCCTACTTTTTGATTTCGTAGGAGATTCTCAATTTTCTCCCCTTTGTGATGAGAATGCATATAAATTGCATGTTGATAAAGAGTTGGTTTATTGGTAGAGATATTATTTACTATCTTGGAATCATAGTCTATATTTTCACTTTCGTTGTTGTCTTCTCTATCTGTTATCTTCTTGTAATCAATGCTAAAATTTTTACTGCTTAGATCTGTTACCGTATGTACAAAATTCATTGGAATTATTTGAGGATATCCGTTTACGTCAATTGTTGCTAATCTTCCAACATGTACATCGTTCAAAAATTCTATAATGTTATTGATATTTTTTATTCTAAATCTGGATGTTAATTGCATCTTTTTGCTCTTGTAGAACTAAAAAACCAGCTATTTTGATTCATTCCTCTTTCATTCCTCTCTCTTCTGTTGTAGTAACTGGAGAAATTCTTTCTTTCCTTGCTAAAAATATTAATAAAATTCCAAACAATCCTAATATTATTGATAAACCCTGGGCACCGCCATAGGGTATAAATATATAATAACCAATCGAAAAGCAAAAACAGATCATGGCTTGTAAGGCATAAGTGATTGTCTTTCTCAAATCTATTTTCCTTGTAATAAAGCCTATAGCAAAAAATGCTATACTGGGATATATGATCAACAGAATATACTGATCTATATCTATGCCATTGTGTGACATATTGTATTAATATCTTTTTGTATTAATTAAGATATCAAAATATGTCAAAAGTAAAAAATTAACGATATGATTTCTGTTTTCTTCGTCTTGCCCCTGGGCCACCATATTTCTTTGACTCTGTTTGTCTTGGATCCCCCACCAGCAAATGTCTATCAAATTCTGTTATTTTTTTCTTAATTTCTTCTCTAATGTTTCTTGTAAATGGATGATCCCTCGGATCCTTTGCACCTTTTGTTTCTCCTGTCAATGCACGTGAAATTGCTACTGCGCTTGCAAATGCCTGTCCCATAAAACCGCCCCCATTGACGTGCACATTAACATCTACTCTATCCCTTAGTTCACCAATTATGTTAGTAGGTGTTAAAATGAGTTCCTTTGCTACTTCTGGTTGAATGACTTCTACAGGAATATTGTTAATTCTAATTTTTCCATTTCCTTTTACTATTGTAGCTACGGCTCTACATGTCTTTCTTTGCCCAGGATAAAGATCTATTTTATTCATATTATTGAACTACTCCTTTCCAACCTATCTGTTTTGCCACGTCACTCATGGATATATAAAATGATTCAGGTCTCGTTATTTTTGCGTCCTCAAAAGATTGCATTGGTGAATTTTTTAACTCTTCTGGTACGCCTATATAAACCCTTAATCTTTTAAAAGATTGCATTCCACTGGATTTTCTTTTTGGCACCATGCCTCTTATCATTTTTGTAATTATGGTATCTGGTCTTCTTGGATGAAATGGTCCGTGAATTGGGTTAATGATTGATCCAACTTCTAATCTTTTCTTATAACTCTCGATTACTTCATACTTGTTTCCGGATACCATCACCTTTTCAGCATTTACTACGGATACTCTATTACCTTGCAATAATAATTTTGATACTTTCGAACATATTCTTCCTGATATACAATTTGTTGCATCAACTACTATAAGCTTATTTTGTTGAGGTTGACTTTCTTCTGGCTTTGTCTCTAACTTTGTTTCCTTAGCCAATTATTTTTACACCTTTTCCATCGGGATATTTACTTATTAATGATTGCAATGAAATAACTTCTGCACCTGCATTGTGCAATTTACTCATAGCAGTTTCTGAAAATGAATATGCATAAACTGTTAATTTGTGACCCAGTGTTCCATTGCCCAAAATCTTGCCTGGAACTACCACTATATCTCCATTATTAGTAATTTTATCCAATCTTTGGATATTAACTTGTCTCCTGTTTGATCTAGATCTGGAAAATTCTTTCTCTAATGCTTTCCAAATCTGTGCCTTGTTACTTTTAAATGCTTTACGTAGAATCCAAACTGTATTATCTATTAAAGTATCGTTAAACATTACTTGCTATTCCACTTAAAAGAGTATAAAGTACCAAATAAATTTACCTAGAGGTTGTTTGGTACTTGAAGTGCGTTAATTGTCTCGCCAAAATCCTTTATGCTTTTATTTAGTTGCTCAATCGCCGCTATGATTATTTCCTCTGCAGTTAATGCTCCATTAGATTCCACAGTTAAAAAAATTTCATTTTCATTTTCGCCATATTTTACCACTGCTATTGTAGCAGGCTGCCATTTTGCATGATCCCTGCCAAATCCCAGCCTCGCATATGCCTCAAACTTTAATTTTTGACCCGGAGCAAGTACTATGATGGGAATATCTTGACTTACAGGTTTTACAAATTCATCTTCTGAAATTAACTCTGAAGTAGTAATTGTTTTAGTTTTTTCATTAGCTTCTGCATCAAGTTGTAATAAAACCCTGCAATTAGTACATCCCAAAGTACTCTTACAACTACATTCTTCAGGCAATGAAAATTTCTTCAAGTCAGTCCTGAGTGGAATTAAACCAAGCCTATGAGCAACTGCTTCATCATGCATTACTGATGAATTTTCTAGAATAACTACGTCATCAATAGCAAAAGTAGGCACCTCGCTAATTGATAGTCGTCTAATTGCATTTACATACTGACGAGGTACATTATTAAATTTAATGGTTATTCTTTCATCATGTTTCTCAATAACCTTTAAATCTATGGAGATCAAATCAAATAATTTTAATCTTACGTATATTAAAAATGTAATGAATCATTTGGAAATATTGCAACCTACTAAACATATTATTATATTAATATATCACAGTTAATTTTCTATTATATGGCTGATTCAAAAGTTACTGTTGTAAAATTAACTATTGGAAATGATAGATTTGAAATTTTAGTAAAGCCAGATCCTGCATTAGAGTATAAATTAGGTAAACGAACCGATTTGTCTTCCGTATTAGTCTCAGACGAAATATATTCCGATGCAAATAAAGGATCTCGAGTTGCAGTTGATAAATTAAACAAACATTTCAAAACTAGTGACTCTAATGAAATACTTAAACAAATATTAGTTAAAGGAGAACTAAATCTTACTACAGATCAAAGGCGCAAAATGGTAGAGGACAAGCGAAAACAGATTGTTCAATACATAAATAAAAATTTTGTAGATCCTAAAACAAAACTTCCTCATCCTGTTCAACGAATAGAAAATGCATTAGAAGATGTAAGAGTCACAATCGATCCTTTCAAGAAGGCCGAAGATCAGGTCAAATCTATTGTTGACTCGCTTAGAAAAATTCTTCCATTAAAATCTGAAATGTTGCAGCTTGTTATTCTTATACCAAACTCGTTTTCCTCCACGAGTTATAATTATATTAAAAGCTCTGGCGTTCTAACTTCTGAAGAATGGCTATCCGATGGTTCTTTAAAAGTAAATATAGAAATAAATGCCGGTATGAAAGGGAACTTTCTCGAACGCATAGGTTCATTGACTAAAGGAACCGCACAAGTTAAGGAATAACTACTTACAGATTATATTATAGAACAAATTCTAGATAATTAGATATAGAAATATGAAAACATTTCATTTTACATCTATTTTGTTATTGGAGGTAGACAATTTCTAAAATGCAGGAAATAAAGAGGAGATATGTTATACCTGGAGATAAAATTATTGAGGGTAATTATAAACCTTTGATGAATGTTGTTAAAAGTGGTAATTATTTGGTATCTACCAGAGTTGGAATTGCTGAAGCTGGTAAAGATGGCGTTAAAGTTATACCTTTATCGGGTGTCTATATACCACGTGTTAATGACTTAGTAATTGGAAAGATTATTGATCGATCTTCTCTATCTTGGGATGTTGATATCAATGCATGTTTTTTCGCTCACCTGCCTGCACAGGATGTATTTGGCCGAGATTTTTCACCAGCCAAAGATGATATGGGTCGACAATTAAGCATAGGCGATTTAATTATCGCAAGGATAGTATCTTTTGATAGAACTAGAGATCCCATGCTTACAGTTCAAGATAAGGATTTAGGAAAGATCCCTTACGGAGAATTCATAAAAATTTCTCCTACTAGAGTTCCAAGATTAATTGGAAAACGTGGTTCTATGATACAAACTATAGAACAAGCTACGCAAACAAGAGTGATAATTGGTCAAAATGGTATAGTAGTTGTTACGGGCAGAGACCCAGATGGTCTCAGTTTGGCTGCAAAGGCTATTAAGATGGTAGAGGAAGAGTCTCATACTACCAATCTTACTCAACGAGTCAAGACTTTACTAAATGTTCAAGATCCTGATGATCCAGAACAACCAGAATCAATGAATGCTTCACCCACTACAGAATCACCCACTACAGAATCACCCACTACAGAATCACCCACTACAGAATCACCCACTACAGAATCACAGTCACAGCCCAACGTCGAATCATCAACATCTAATAATAGTAAATCTAGCTCCAGTTCAAAGGAAAAGCATAGAAATGATAGTTCTGAAAAGTCATCCAACAACGATAGCGATGATGATCAAAAAGAAAAAAAACAAGAGTGATCAAATAGGATGTGTATAATTTGAAAGAGTTAGCTTTAATGGATGAAAACGGGAAAAGATCCGATGGCAGAGGGATAGATGAATTACGATCAATTAAAATTACCGTGGGCGTGGTGAAAAATGCAGACGGTTCAGCTTATATAGAATTTGGGAAGAATAAAATAATTGTAGCTGTTTACGGACCACGTGAAGTCCATCCAAAACATATGGCTCTTCCAGACAGATGTGTTCTTAGATGTAGATACCATATGTCTCCATTTTCTACAGATACCAGAAAGAATCCAGCTCCCTCTCGACGAGAAGTTGAGATATCTAAAGTAATGCGTGAATCTTTGGAACCATCCTTAATTTTAAGTGACTATCCGAGAGCAGTAATTGATGTTTTCGTTGAAGTATTGCAAGCCGATGGTGGATCTAGGTGTGCTGGCATCAATGCAGCATCCGTAGCATTAGCTGATGCTGGAATTAATATGCGTGATTTGGTTTCTGCTTGTGCCGCTGGACGGTTATCAGACAATATTGTACTAGATATTAATGATCTTGAAGATAAAGAAGGAGATGCAGATATGCCTGTAGCTTATTTGCCCAATTTGGAACAAGTAACTTTGTTGCAGTTGGATGGCAAGTTAACTACAGCTCAATTTAGTGAATGCCTGGAAAAAGCAATCAGTGGATGCAAGTCAGTATACGAAATACAAAAAGAAGCACTGATGAAAAAGTATTTTGGCAATGAAATGGAGTTGAAAGAAGAAGCATGAGCTCATCTAAACGTTCTACAGTAATAGTTGAACAATTACGAAAACAACAAATGCTAGAAGCTTTGTCAAGAGGGAAAAGATTGGACGGCCGCGATTTTGAGTCGTACAGAAATTTTGAAATTGAAATCGGAATAATAGACAAAGCCTCCGGTTCTGCGAAGGTAAAGCTGGGTAATACCGAAGTTATAGCAGGTGTTAAAGTTGAAACAGGCGAACCATTTGAAGGATTAGAAAATAAAGGTGCATTGATCATGTCTGCAGAAGTTTTACCTACTGCCTCTCCACATGTTGAACCTGGACCTCCTGACGAGGACGCAATAGAATTATCAAGGGTTGTTGATAGAGGGATACGCGAATCCGAAATGCTAGATTTAGATAAATTGGTTTTGATTCCTGGAAAAATAGTTTATACTGTTTTTGTTGATTGTAGTATAATAAACAGCGATGGTAATTTGTTAGATGCTACCTCTTATGCAGTAGTGGCTGCTCTTTTAACAAGTAAATTTCCGATCTATGAAATTAAAGACGAACAGGTAGTTGATACTGGTAAAACTATGCCTCCACCCATTACTACAATGCCGGTATCAATTACCGCAGTTAGAATTGGAGAATCGGTCTTGTTAGATCCAACAACAGAAGAGGAAGCATGCATGGATGCCCGCATAACTATGACAACCCAATCTGATGGAAATATAGTCGCTGTACAAAAAGGCTTTACGGGCCCATTT
>DATEIH010000102.1:0-3730 GCA_035279165.1 Candidatus Nitrosocosmicus sp.
CTTTACTAGACTATGGTAATTGAAAAATATATCTAGTAACTATTCACTGGTCTTACCGTTGGTTCATTGTGTTTAGTCCACTCCAGAGTTTTCACGAATGATATAGTACTTTCCACAGTTGTAAGAACCGGTACTCCCATTTCTACTGCTTTGCGTCGTATTTGATATTCATCATAAAGCATTCCAACATATTTTTCAATGGTGGATGTCGAGGGTATGTTTACAATAAAATTAATTTTCCTTTCTGTAATCAGCGGCAGTATATTTGGATGTCTTTCGGGCTCGCTAATTTTGTATACTAATTCCACATTTTCAATTCCAGATTTCTTAAAGTACTCGGCAGTATGTTCAGTTGCTAATATTTTGAAACCTAATGCTGATATGAGGGAAACTATCGGAAGCAGTTTTTCTTTATTTCTAGTCCCCCCTATTGTAATTAATGCTGCTCCTGTAGTGGGTAAAGAATATCCTGCAGCTAAATATGATTTTGAAAGGGCATCATAAAATGAGTTCCCAAAACAGGCAACTTCACCTGTTGACTGCATTTCAACCCCCAATACAATATCGGCTCCTTCTAACTGCATGAACGAAAATTGTGGGACCTTAATTCCAAAGCCAGATTTCTTGAGCCAATGTTCATTATCTATGGTTGGAAAATCATATCCCAGAATGGATCTTGCCGCCAACTCGATCAGATTTAAGTCATAAAACTTTGATACAAAAGGCATTGAACGAGATGCCCTAACATTAGCTTCAATCACATAAACTTCATTATCCTTTACCAAATATTGGATGTTCAACGGTCCTTTTACATTCAGTGCTTTACCTATCTTGACAGTATATTCGATTATGGTTTCCATGGTTTCCCTATTGAGACGCCACGGTGGGATGCACATCATAGCATCGCCAGAGTGGATGCCTGCGTTATCAATGTGTTCAATTATAGAGCCAATTACAATTTCAGTTTTGCTGCCAATGGCATCAACTTCAACCTCTGAAGCTTCTTCTAAAAATTTGCTTATTACTATCGGATAATCAGGGCTTACACTAGAAGCTTCTAAAATGAACTGTTCGAGTTGAGTTTCACTCCAAATAACCTTCATGGCGGCACCACTTAAAACATATGAGGGTCTTACTAATACAGGATATCCTTCTGTATTTGCAAACCTTTTAGATTCTTCCAAATTGGTAAACATTTTCCAAGGAGGCTGTCTTATTCCTAACACATCCAATAAATGACTAAATTTAGAACGATCCTCTGCATTATCCACATCTTTACTAGACGTTCCTAGAATTTGAACATTATAATCACTCAATTTAGAAACCAAATTATTTGCACTTTGTCCACCAACGCAAGCTACTAAACCCTTCGGATTCTCTTTTTCATAAATATCTAAAACCCTTTCCAAAGTTAACTCCTCAAAATATAATCTATCTGGAACATCATAATCAGTGGAAACCGTTTCAGGATTACAATTTATGATTGATATATTGTTTACCCCATTATTCCTAAGACCGAACACCATGTTGACAGTTGCCCAGTCAAACTCAACGCTACTTCCAATCCTGTAGGGACCAGCTCCAAGTACTATTATAGACCTGTCTTCCTTGACACCGCCAAATAACAAATCATCGGACTTGCCGTTATATGTAAGATACAAATAGTTTGTTTTTGCGGGCCATTCAGCAGCCAATGTATCAATCTGCTTTACTATCGGAGTTATTCCAAATTTTTTCCTAAACTCCCTAACCTGATCCTCTTGCAGATTCAAGCATCGACCGACTTGTTTATCAGAAAATCCTAGTTTTTTAGATTCTTCGATTAAATGTAAATCAAATTTCGAATTTTTCAATTCATTCTCCTTGTCAATAATATTCTTGATTTTAAACAGAAACCAAGGATCAATTGATGAAAGTTTGTTTATCCTATCTATACTGATTCCTACCTTAATTGCTTTTACAACGTTGAATATAATTTCATCGTCTGGATGGATTAATGAGTATTCTATTTTTTCTATAATAGAAGTATCATGCTTGGCTTTTGAGTTCTCAATTTGTCTAATTATGTAATCATAGTCATTATCATCCCCGTCGTTTGCCACCAACCCATCCTTGCCGATTTCACTCATCCTGATTGCTTTTTGAATAACCTCTTCAAAATTTTTCCCAATGGCCATTACTTCACCGACAGATTTCATTGCACTTCCCAATTTCCTTTTTACTAGCTCAAATTTTCTGAAATCCCAGCGGGGCATTTTCACTACCATATAGTCCAAGGCAGGTTCGAAACATGCAGAAGTTACTTTAGTGATTGTGTTGACAAGCTCAGGTAACGTATATCCCAAACCTATTTTTGCTGCCATATATGCTAAAGGATATCCAGTGGCTTTGCTAGCCAGGGCAGAGGATCTCGATAGACGTGCGTTAATTTCAATAGCACAATATTCTTCAGAAAGAGGATTCAATCCGAATTGGATATTACATTCTCCATTAATTTTACAATAAGTAGTAGCTCTTAAGGCCGCGTCTCGCAACATATGATATTCATGATTATTTAGCGTTTGTGATGGAGCAACTACAATATTATCGCCAGTGTGGACTTTCATCCCCAAGACATTTTCCATATTGCATATAATCACGTTATTTCCTACGGAATCCCTCATTACCTCATATTCAATCTGTTTCCATTCTCCAACGTACTTTTCGATAAGAACCTGGTGAACCATACTCAACGATAGTCCTCGTTGAACTATCTCCTGCAAATCATATTCATTATATGCTACGCCACCGCCTCTTCCACCTAACGTATATGCAACCCTAATTATCACAGGGAAGCCGATATCCTTTGATACTCTTAGGGCTTCTTCAAATGAATAAGCAGTAGCACTGTCAAGAACAGGAACGTTGCTCTTCACCATTGCATCTTTAAATTTCTGTCTATCTTCTGTTAGTTTTATACCCTCAACAGAAGTATTTAGAACGTTTACATCATATTTTTTTAGAACTTCATTTTCATGTAGGTCGACACCGCAGTTTAATGCAGTTTGACCACCATAGCTTAGCATAATAGAATCGGGTCTTTCTATTTCTATAACCCTCTCGACAAAGCTTCTATTGATTGGTAACAAGTATACTTTCTCTGCAAATTTACTATCTGTTTGAATAGTTGCAATGTTTGGATTAATTAAGACACTAGATATGCCTTCCTCTTTTAAGGCCTTTAAGCATTGAGAACCAGAGTAGTCGAAATGGCGGCCAGATATTTTATCCAGCTTTCGCCCGCTTCTCCGATTTTTATTGCTCCACTACCTAGTACCAGGACCTTACGTATATTCCTGTTTCGAGGCATTAATTTTCATCACAAGTGACATTTTGACTAAAACTATGAACAATAGGAATTAAATTTATATCTTTACTATGGTGCCGGTATTCCAAATGTCTTTACTAGATTCTTAAACTTATCAAAGACATATAAACAGTCATCAGGACCAGGTGATGCTTCTGGGTGAAACTGGACTGCTATAACTGGTTTCTCCGTGTGTCTTATACCTTCAACTGTTTGATCATCCGTGTTCTTGAACCATATCTCAAAATCAGTTTTGTCGAGGCTCGCTGGCTCGATTCCATATCCATGATTTTGGCTTGTTATTAGAGTATGATCAGATACCAGATCCAGACAGCTTTTGTTTTGACCCCTGTGTCCAAATTTTAACTTATGTGTTTTTGCTCC
>DATEIH010000103.1:0-4390 GCA_035279165.1 Candidatus Nitrosocosmicus sp.
GGTGTGTATTATGCAATGGGTATTAGAAATAGCTTCGGTATCGACTTTGATCCTCTGACCGGTAATTTATGGGATACCGAGAATGGTCCTACAGCAGGCGATGAAATTAATCTGGTTTTTCCTGGCTTTAATAGTGGCTGGTCTTTGATTCAGGGATTCTCTAACGATGATTTGTTGGGTAATGGGGCAACGCCTAGTGATCTCGTGATTTTTGGAAGCGGAAAATATGCAGAACCAAAATTTGCATGGCATATCCCTATAGGTCCAACTGCACTAAAATTTTTGAATTCAGATAAGTTGGGTAAAGAATATGAAAATGATATGTTTGTAGGTGACATTAATAATGGTAACCTGTATAGATTTACTTTAAATGAGGCACGTGATGATATTGTAGTAAATAACACGAATGTGGGCGGTGAAGCCGCATTAGCTGATAAAAAAGTGGATACTCCCGTTGAAAGTATCCCTATTACGTTTGGACAAGGCTTTGGTGGAATTACCGATATTCAGGTAGGACCTGATGGTTACATGTACGTCCTGAGCTATACAGGAGATTTGTACAAAATATTGCCCACCTCACAAAGTAACATTCCAAAAGCTCAATCTCAATTATCACAATCTACTGCTGTACCTGAAGGTTCTATTTTGGTAACAATTAATGGTATAAGTGGTGACAACTCATACTCGCCAAACCCAATTACTATAAACTCTGGTGAAACAATTACATGGTATAATGCAGATACCATATCGCATACTGCTACTTCCGGATCCGACAGCGATCCTGATGAGGGTCAATTGTTTGATTCAGACGCTATACTTTCAAAACAAGCATTCACCTTAAAATTTGATAATAAAGGTACTTTTGATTATTACTGTGTTTACCATCCATCGATGGTTGGTGAGATTGTAGTAAAATAGCTAAAACCTTGCTATGCACTTTTGTTTGTATTAATTTATCTATTGTAGCATTAGATTTTCTGTATTGCTAGAACTTGGAAACAACTTTGCCTTTTTCATGGTAACAAAAACTAACTCAGTTTAGATATGATCACGAAGTTAAATATATTTAGCATTATATTGTTCTTTCAAAGTATCTAAATATCCCAATAATTATAATCATTTTTTTAAAAAGGAGTGTAGAGTGTGTGCAATTTGAAAAAATTAAAATAAAATTTTTGTAGATTAATCTTGAATTATAACACCGTTTAAATATTAGGCAGCCCTAACAATTAGGGTAGCCTAAATGATGTTATCTGAACAGCGATATTTATTGAATCAAGAAGATAAAAATGCTTCAATTCTATTGAAGGAATTGTTTGATGGATTTTCCTACAGGATTGTAATGTCTACCATCGAAGATTCCAAAACCGTTTTTGAAATCTGTAAGGAAAATGATTTACCTATTAGCTCGACATATAAAAAAATAAAAAAACTCAAGGATCTTGGACTTTTATTTATAGATAGAATTGTGATAAATGAAAAAGGAAAAAAGGTTGTCTTTTACAAAAGTAAAATCCAGTCAGTAGAATTGATATTGAACAAGAAACAAGTTCTTTTACAATTTAAGAAAAATGAACGAAACTTGCCTTATTCCATCTCACAATAATTCTGTTGACATTCAAATGAAAATGAATGAATCTACCTACCTTTAACTTTTTTACTTCAATTACTTTTGAATCAATAAAGTTAAAAAATATAACGTATAATCATATACATTGACTGTTTATTCAAAAAATTCTGGACTCCCAGAGCAATTGTATGTAGGCACCGCAGAAGCCGAGCATGTCGAAATGTATTTGAAGGCAATGTGGTCTATATCAGAGAGTGGTCAAGAGTTAAAGGTTAGCTCTATAGCCAAAATTTTAAATGTTACACAACCGTCAGTGGTTCAAATGCTTCATAAGTTAAATGATTCTCTTTTAATCGATTATAAAAAGGGTTCCATAGTGACACTTACAAAAGAGGGCGAGAACATCGGGAAAAAAATGATACGAAACACTCGACTATTAGAAGTACTTATGAAAGATGCCTTAAAAATCGATATAGATGAAGAAATGGTTTGTGGCATTGAACATCATATGAAAGAAATTTTTACCGATGCACTATGTACCCTGTTAAAACATCCCAAGATCTGCCCACATGGATATCATATTCCTGAGGGAAATTGTTGTATTGAAAAATAATTATATTTCAAACATTTTTACCTCATATTAGATACTGTTAATTATGCTTTATAGGCCAATTGCGGTTTTTGATTCAGGATTGGGTTCACTATCTGTTGTGAGAGAATTGAGAAAGATTATTCCCTCTGAGAACATTTTGTATTTTGCAGATAAAAAGAATTTTCCATATGGAAATAAGACTAAGAGTGAATTAAAGTCAATAATACTAAAATCCATTAATTTTTTGGAGAAATATAAGCCAAAACTAATAGTAATGGCATCAAATACCCCATCTGTCCAAATTTATGACGAAATCAAGAACAATTTTTCAACAGCCATCATTTCAACAAAACTACCACTGGATAAGACAATAAACCTGAGTAGGAAAAAACACATAGCAATAATGGCATCAAAAGGTACACTTGATAGCAAAGAGTTCAATTACTTGATAAAAAAAGAAATACCTCAGCAGATTTTTGTAAACAAGGTCGATTCCTCAGAGATTATTAATCTAGTTGAAAGTGGATCATTTTTATTTGATCAGAAATTTACCTATGATAAAATCCGAGAAATAATTGAATCAAATATTGATAACACAATTGATGTTATTGCATTGGGTAGCACTCATTTGCCATTTGTTAAAAATTATATTGAAGATATTTTGCCATCTATGAAGTTCATCAATTCTTCCGCTGAAGTTGCAAAAGATGTGAAGAATTATCTCAAATTTACTGGAGATTTAGATAAGAACAAGAATAGCAAAGGCAAGCTTGAAATTCTTGTTTCTGCAGATAAAAAAAACTTTCAATCAATTCTTAGATATATGGGAATCAAAGAAATAATATTTGATGTATCGCTACAAATGTAACATTCCGATATGGTAGCATTTAAATTACTTGGAATGCATGAAACAAACGTTTTTCTGGTTTTTATGGAAACGAGTGAGCAAAAGGTATGAAAAAAATTAGGATCGGAGTAGATGTAGGGGGCACCTTTACCAAAGCCGTAGCTATTGACGTAATTGAAAAAAAAATACTAGGAAAAAAATCTGTTTCAACAACACATTCTATAGCAGGGGGTGTTTCTGTAGGCATTGTTAACGCCTTATCCACATTAATTGAGATGTGCAACATAGACCATCAAGAAATTGAGTTAATTTCTCATAGTACTACCCAAGCTGTCAATGCCTTTCTTGAAGGAGACGTATCAAAAGTTGGCATTATTGGAATGGGGGTAGGGATGGAAAAAACAAATGTCGTGAAAAGAACTCATATTAAAGATATATCCCTAAATTCCAATAAATTTCTAAGAACTTGTTATACTTTTTTGGATACCTCTAAATACTTAGAGGAGCTTGGGATCGAAAAATCCATAGAGAATTTGGTTTCAGAGGGGGCTCAATCCATAGTTGTAAGTGAAGCTTTCGGGGTTGATGACCCAAGTAATGAATTATTTGTAATGAAGCATTCTAAACTTCCTTGTACTGCCGGTCATGAATTAACTGGAATTTATGGATTAGAGATCAGAACTTTGACAGCAACAATTAATGCTAGCATTCTTCCAAAAGCCACAAGTACCGCAAATTATGTTAGATCTGCAGTCAATAACTTAGGCATAGATGTACCCGTAATGATAATGAAAGGAGATGGGGGTGTAACCACATTGGATTCTTTTTTACACAAGCCCATAATAACAGTGCTATCAGGTCCAGCTGCAAGTGTTGTAGGAGCTTTACTCTTCTTGCAGGTTTTAGAAGGTATATTTATTGAAGTTGGTGGTACTTCGACTAACATTAGTATAATTAAGGATGGAAAGCCTGAAATGCGTTATGTGAACATAATGGAACATCCAACTTGTATAAGATCGCTTGATGTGAGAATTTGTGGTGTTGCTGGTGGATCTTTATTGAGACTTTCATCAAAGAGAAGGATTATCGATGTTGGTCCTCGATCCTCACACATCGCAGGATTAGAGTATTCTTGTTTTGCCGATCCTGATGAATTGATAAAGGGTGAAATTGTACCTATTAGTCCATTGAATAATGATACAAATGACTATATTAGTATCAAAGTTCCTGGAGGAAAATTATACGGAATCACCAATACATGTGCCGCAAATGCATTAGGGCTAATCCCAAAAAATGATAATGCATTTGGAAATGCGGATTCAGCTAGGATTGCCTTTACAAAGTTGGCTACCTATATGGGAATGTCGCCTGAGCAAATTGC
>DATEIH010000104.1:0-2628 GCA_035279165.1 Candidatus Nitrosocosmicus sp.
AATTTTTGCATCAGCCTTAGATGCTGTTGGCGAATTGTTAAGCTTATTTCCTGAAATTAGTAATTCAGATATCTTGAGAAAACCTGTAGAATCTCAACAATTATTAGATAAAATAAACACTGCAATAAGAAATTAGCTAGAAGACATGGAATGGACTTAAAAAAAGGTCATAATACAGGTCTTTTGTATAGAACCTAATCCTAGGTAAGATAGACAGAGATGTAGATGATAAGTAGTAAAGTAATCGTTTATGAAAAGATTATTTTAAAAAATTGGGGTTAGTCTTTCTATGCAGTGATCTGCATATTTGGAGTCAGACCCGAGTTCTTTGATCAGTTAGTTACTTAATTTGTTAATTTGATTTTCATTCATAAATTATTAATCTTAATTTATTTGTTACAATGATGTCCCATAGGGACAATAACAAAGATTTTATCAAATCAATCCAAAACAGCCATCCATTATCCATACCGTTAATCCTGAAAAAGACTATCAACAGACATCAGAAGTTCTAGGATTCAATTACCGTTCAACCTTGGTGCTCAATGTCTCCAAACATATCGGTTCTAAGAGAAAAATTGAGATCATGACTAACTACGCCATTAAGTATATCTGGTTACTAATAAATAGAAATATTCTATAATAAAGAGCCAGAAGCGTAGAAGGTCTCTATATCATGTATGTAAGGTGAAATTAGATACGATTTTCTCATCAAAATGCTGTTTAGGATAAGAAAAACCTTCAATTGTTCTTTTGACCTTATTGTTATACTTATATTTGCATTAACTTTTTGTTTATTATTCTTTTCTATTGTCTTTTCTGTTTTTTTACTATTGATTCTTATTATGAAAACTAACTCCAGCTTTCCCTGGTTTTCCGATTCTTCCTATAATAGCTGGGTTAAACTTGTGCTTTGATAGATCTTCTATAATGGTCGCTGCAAAGTCTTTTGATACTATTATCATATTTGTATCAGGAGTAGAGGCACTAACATTTGATAATAAGTGCTCCTTTAGTATAAAATTTTTTATATCCTTATTTACATACGGAACATCATCAATTATTATTTGGTTACTGATTAATTTTGAAAGTTCTACAAATGAAGCAATACCGCTCTTCGAAATCGGATGTGTTACTAATATATTGGATTGTAAATCAAATTGGTTTTCAAAATCGGGCAGATACTTGGATACTATTTTCCCAATAGATATCTTTGGTTCTGTGAGACTTTTAAGAGCCAGATCCTTTAATTGATTTACTTTCTCTCTGTCTATACCATATTTATTCATTTTTTGAAATACTGTGTCATCTAGGTTGGTAGTAATGTATAAGCCAAGACATGCCAAAAGTCCAAAGCTGTCAGTTGATATTATTTGCATATCTTGTTCTATTAAATCATATCTGTTTGGTAATTCTTTGTGAGTATTGCCTACTGCTGTGGTACCAAAAAAAAGACCGCCTAACTTCAATGAACTATAATCTTCAAATGTATAATTATATTTTGCTGTAAAACTATCAATATTTCTCCTTATGTCATCTAATAGCTCATCAGTA
Organism: Candidatus Nitrosocosmicus sp.; assembly: GCA_035279165.1. Classification (GTDB taxonomy): domain Archaea; phylum Thermoproteota; class Nitrososphaeria; order Nitrososphaerales; family Nitrososphaeraceae; genus Nitrosocosmicus. The sequence goes on from DATEIH010000104.1 coordinate 1,555, forward strand.
GGTGCATCATATATTGGATAAAGTTTAATATCCTTAAAACATCCAAGGAGATTTAAAAGACTAATAGATTCAGTAAAGGAAATTTCCATATGGATTGGAGACCCTATCGGTTGAGTAACATCTGTTGCTTGCGTATTAGCATTAGTAACAATTGTGTAACCAGTCTTGTTTCCCCTTTGAGTTTTAATATGATCAAACAAAATAAATTGGAAATCCTTCTTACTGTTTGTAGGTATGATGGATACCTTATCTACTTCTATTTTAGTATCAAACGAGTCAGATATTTTCATAATCTCATTAACTAATAAGTCATCATCATTAACTGTATTTTTACCATATTTTAATATTGATACAGCCTTTTTAGTTTTCAGATCTTCGTGTCTAAACTCTTCGTCTATCTTGTAAACTCTTCTAATTATTTCTGCATCTTTTTTTTCTGGATACTGGAAATAGCTATAATGATTTGGTATTATCCTTAAATTATTTCTGTTTTTAAATTCCTCTGCAATATAGTCAAACTTTTCTTGATTTAACTCGTTAGAACAATAAGGTAACCACCTCAATGGATCAAAGCCCAAATTATTATATTCTGAAAACAACTCCCACTTTTCTAAACCCAGATCCTACTTTCACCACGAGTTCTGTTTACTAGGCTAATCTCCCTAATAAACTAGATGTCCTTTATAAAGTCCTTTTTTGAAACTAATCACACTTTATCACTCAACTTATCCAGACTTAAGATAATAATATATGAGTTATAGTTCCACTAAAATAATATGTCCAACAATGATGGGAAAATTGAATTTATGAATCTTTATTCTGAAAATCCATCTAAATTTGAAGAAGAAACTGCAAAAGATATCTTAACTTTGTCAATTAAAACCTTTTCTCCAAAAATAGCCTTTGCATCAAGTTTTGGTGCGGAAGACGTAGTAATAATTGACTTGATGTATAATATTCATGGTGACAATACTCGAGTTTTTACTTTGGATACGGGTAGACTTAATCCAGAAACTTACGATGTAATGGACAAAATAAGAAAAAAATATTCTATATCTATTGAAACTATGTTTC
>DATEIH010000105.1:0-11041 GCA_035279165.1 Candidatus Nitrosocosmicus sp.
AATCCTGCTCTGAAGACCATAATTTACAGGTTTTCATTGTTTATTTCAATAATTATTAAGAAGTATATACCATGGGTAAATTTGCGTCGAATGATATATTCAACTAGCAAGTGCGATTTAATACTCAATCACTACAAATCAGATTGGTGAATGTGAATGTATCATCATTCCGTTACCAAAAATATACTACCATGCAAGCCTTGACCAAAAAAAACAATATCTGAGCAAAAGATTATTCAATCGGCTTTAGAAGAAAAAAAATAGACTGTTTACAATCAAGTTTAACTATCGCATTCATAAGTTGCAAGACTGTGGAAAAATTTCATCCGAATGTTATGCTTTGTTTGCTCATCGCTCTCACTGTTTTCTATAGCTATTAAAGGATGTATGAGTTTGGCTATTGACAATAGCAATATTGATATTAATTTCTGTAAATAATATAGCAGGTCATCTACGTGGAAGTCAAAGTCAAAAAATCTCAAATAAGTGGTGAGATTAATTGTCCTCCGAGTAAGAGTTATAGCCACAGGGCGATATTGATTTCGGCCCTTGCTAGTGGTAGGTCCCACATAAAGAATGTCTTGCTTTCCCGAGACACACTTGCATCGATTAATTGCATCAAAATGCTAGGAGTAAACGTCAATTCACTTGACAGCGGGGGCAACCATCCAAGGATACTGGGTTTTGATAAGTTAGAAAATCAACAGTCACAGACTATGAACATGACTAAAAATGATGCGACGGGCCTTGTGGGGACGCAGGATCTCTTTGTTGAAAGTAACGGCGGGAGGAGAGGCTTTAAAACACCAAATGATGTGTTAAATGCCGACAATTCGGGTACTACAATTCGAATTACTACATCAATGTGTTCTTTAGTAAGTGAAGGATATAGTATTTTGACAGGAGATAAGAGTCTTCGAAAAAGACCAATGGGTGATCTAATTAAAGCGCTAAATCAGTTGGGCGTTGATTGCTTTTCTACAAATGATAACTATTTTCCTCCACTTGTTGTAAAAGGTGGTGGGATTAAGGGAGGAACGACTAAAATTAGTGGAAAGGTCTCTAGTCAATTCATGTCATCAATACTCATTTCTGGGATTTATTCTGAGAAACCCATTACAATTCATGTCTTGGGCAACCAAGTTTCCAAACCATATATTGATTCAACACTCTTTATGATGAAAAAATTTGGTATTAGATTGGAAAATTCAGCTCATGGAGATGTTATTAGCGATTTAGAGGATCGCCCAGATGAGTCTAAGGAACTCAGGATGGATCAAAAAATTTCAGAGGAATATAGGCTGCCATGCACATCTGAATACAAACCTCAAACTTTTCAAGTTCCCGGCGATTTTTCAACTGCAGCTTTACTTTTGTCAGCAGCAATTCTGTCAGAAGGTGTGCTGGTGATAAAGAATTTAGATTTTACAATGCCACAGGGAGATATGGAAATTATCAAAATTATTAAGAAAATGGGAGGTAAAATGGATGTCGATGAGGGTAATGGGATAGTTAAAGTAGATGGTTCGATCAAACTAGACGGCGGGGATTTTAATTTGCTTAATACACCAGATTTACTTCCCGTAGTGGCAATTTTATCCCTTAAAGCTAAAGAAAAAACCACTATAACTGGAGTTTCACATGCAAGATATAAGGAAACCGACAGGGTTTCTATTATTTCCTCCCAATTAGCAAAATTTGGGGCTCAGATAAAAGAAGACACCGATTCTCTTACTATCTATCCCCCTGATAAATTAAAAAATGCGGTAATCAATTCATTTGACGATCACCGACTCTTTATGGCTTTTACTATCGCTGGGCTTTCAACAGAGCATTCAATTATCGATAGTGCGGATTCCGTTGATGTTTCCTATCCAAATTTTATCAGAGAGTTGAAAGGAACCGGTGCCAAAATTGAGCAGTTGGAATAATAACCTCTAAAATGTGTATATAGATAACAGACAAAATTGACTAACCAGGTCCAGATTAAATATTAAAAAATATAATATACCAGAATTACAACTAAAAATTTATTCATGCCTTCAAATACCCTAGGGAGTTCATTCACCGTATCAAGTTTTGGTGAAAGTCATGGCAAATGTATAGGAGCTGTCATAGATGGCTGTCCAGCAGGACTAGATCTATCGGAGACAGACGTTCAACCCTTGCTTGATTTAAGGAAGCCTGGACAATCAATAATTACCACCCAGAGAAAAGAAACTGATACGGTTGAAATACTTTCTGGTATTTTCAATGGGTTCACCACTGGTGCTCCGATTTGTATGATTATTTGGAATAAGGATTCTGATTCACGTTCTTATGATGAATTAATATCAAAACCAAGACCCGGTCACTCAGATTATACAGCTTTTTTAAAATATGGGGGATTCAATGACTATAGAGGAAGCGGACGATTTTCAGGCAGGTTAACTGCCACCATAGCAATGGGAGGTGCTGTAGCGTTGAAAATATTAAGGAACCATTTAAATATTGAAATAATAAGTTATACAAAATCTATTGGGAATATAACGATGGATACAGCAGAAATACCATTTGACATCCTTTCTAAAAACAGATATCTTAACGATGTTCGCTGTCCTGACCAGGAAATTGCTAAGAATATGAGGGATTCAATATTATCTGCTAGAAAAGAGGGTGATTCACTTGGAGGCGTAATTGAGTGTATGATTCAAGGAGTGCCAGTAGGATTAGGAGAACCGATTTTTGAATCAATAGAATCAGAAATTTCAAAAGGTATTTTTAGCATTCCTGCTGTAAAGGGCCTTGAATTTGGGTCTGGATTCACAGGTTCAACTATGAAGGGATCTCAAAATAATGATCCTTTTGTGATTGATAAATCCACAGGTAAAATCATTACTGAAACTAACAAGTCAGGCGGAATATTGGGTGGAATCACTGATGGGATGCCAATAGTATTTAGGGTCGCTTTCAAACCTGCAGCCTCTATACCAAAGCCTCAGAAAACTGTTAATTTAAGGAATATGACTGAAGCTCAATTAATTGTTTCAGGTAGGCATGATCCTTGTGTAGTACCTAGGGCTCCACCAGTAGTAGATAGCATAGCGGCCATTGTATTGCTAGATTGCTGTTTGAAATCAGCTCTTGTACCAAGGGTAATACGTTAGGGACTCGAAAATGACGATAGAAGAAGTCAATATTTTGAGAAATGATATGAAAGAAATTACAAAGCAGATCATGGAACTAGTCAATCAAAGGATGGAAATTGCAAAAAAAATAGGAACTATAAAGACCAATTTGGATATTGATATTATTGATGATAAGGTAGAACTAGGGATCAAGAGTTATCTATTTAGTAACACTAAATATATGAATTTAGATCCAGAGTTTTCTGGAAGAATTGTTAATATGCTAATTAACGAATCAATTAGAATCCAGAATTTGGAAAAAAATAAGTTGAAAGGAAAACAAGAAGAAAATAGACCTAGAACCATTTCTTCTGAACAGTCCTCTCGGTCCATGTTTGTTAAGCAGGGCGTTAATCCTACTCACAAATTTGAAATTAAATCTCATTTAGATGTGTTTAATGCAGCAAAAAATATGGAATTACAAGGATTTAAGATTATACACATGGAAGTAGGGGAACCTGATTTTCTGCCGCCAAATGAGGTCAAAAAAGAATTAACTCAGATTTATGATATGCATAAGTTTCATTATACTCAAACTGCAGGTATCGAAGAATTGCGAATCGGCTTGGCAAATCATCTTTCTAGTTTCTCAATGAAAAACGGTTTTGAGATTTTTGAACCAATTAGTCCTGACAAAATTATTGTTACGCCGGGAGGTCGGTTTGGGATATTTTGTGCATTTTCTGCATTATTAAAACCAGGTGATGAAATTATCACAATTGAACCCGCTTGGCCAGCTTGCTCTGACTGCGCAAATTACCTGGGTGTAAAGAATAGGATAGTAAAGACTAATTTAGAACAAAATTGGGAGCCTGAAATATCTGAAATAGAAAATCAAATTAATCTTAATACAAAAATAATCTGTCTAAATTATCCTAATAATCCAACAGGCAAAATCTTGAATAAAAAATCATACGAACAAATAATAGATTTAGCTCGCAAAAACGGAATCTATCTACTCAGCGATGAAGTTTATTCTAATTACGCCTATGAACCCTATCGTAGCATTGTTAATTTCGAGTATGACAAATCGATATTATTGGGATCATTTTCAAAAACATTTGCGATGACTGGATTCAGGGTTGGTTTTGTATATTCTAGAGAGAGCTCACTAATAAAGAGGCTCATTAAAATACAAGCGTTGGCTTTAACTTCAGTCGCAGAGCCTATGCAATTCTGTGCATTACTTGCACTAAATTCGGATCCCGAAGGAAATAACAAAATAATGAAGAAGCGTTTAGAAAAAATGTGCGAATATTTAAAAAAATTACCCTTTGAGTACACATACCCGGAAGGAGCAATGTATGTTTTTGCAAGAATCAATCAGGATTTAAATTTGACCGATCTAAAGCTAGTGGAATTATTGTTAAACCACGGGGTGGCGGTAGCACCGGGAAGTGGGTTTGGCTCAAACTATTATGATTTTATAAGATTATCTACTTGTTTAGAGGAAAAGAAAATGATGGAAGGTTTAGAGATTATCAGTGATTTGGTTGATAAGCTTTAGTAATACTGCTTCGACGATAATGTCCTCTTTGACGTGATTTAATCAAAATGTCAAATATTCTAATTGTTGGAGCTGCAGGTAGAATGGGAAAATGGTTTTTTGATTACTTCATTAATCTACGCAAAGAGCAATCTAAAGATCAACATATGGCTAAAAAAACAATCCAAGTTGAAAAGATTTTCCTAGTTGACATTCATAGAGTAAGTTACTTTAAATTATCAGATGCTGATAATGTTTATGTTTCAAAGAGTATCAGTAAATTTCTCGATGATTCAAACATCATAATTTTATGTACGCCTATCAAGGAAACACTTAATATCATTGATAGATTTGCGATGATTTTCAGACCAGGAACAATTATTATTGAAATATCTTCAGTAAAAAATCCCATTCATGATTATTTATCAAATATTTCCCATAAATACAATTATTTGAAATTTCTTTGTATCCATCCGATGTTTGGGCCTGGCGCTCAAGTGGATTCGTCAAAAAACATCATAATGTATATACCACTTTGTTTATCTACATGTAGCAGCGAATCAAGAATCCTGGGTAGATTGTTTCCTGTATTCCATAGAATCCAAATTAACACCCCTGAAAAGCATGATACTCTAATTGCTATCCTTATAAGTTTAATCTACTTCATTAATCTTATTTTCTCGAAACTCTTGGTTGAAATTGCAACTAGCGAAACCCTAAAGAACGAAAAAAATTTATTAAAATTGTTAAAACAGTTATCTGGTAGCTCATATAAAATTCAATCGTTACTGAGTGAGAGTATATTGACTGATGATGTGCCACTTTTCTTGAATTTATTTTTAGGTAGCGACAAATCAATCGAGATTATTAGCAAGTATGGCAAGATTTATGATACGGTATCAAAGAAAGTAGAAGAAAAAGATGAGAAGTACTTAGAGAAACTTGTAATCAATACGAAAAAAAAAATCAAGAATCAAATAGATATTGATTACTCTTATGATTTACTTTATCGGTTTTTAAATAATTAAATTTTTTAACAAGTATTACTTGATCAATAAGAACATATATGATTTCATTTTCATTTTAAATCATGACAATAAAGAGATGGCTTGACAATGAGGTCTCTTTGGATCCATTAAGGAATCTAAAGATTGCGGTTATTGGTTACGGTATTCAAGGTGCGGCTCAAGCATCTAATATGAAAGATTCGGGTCTAGATGTTTGTGTTGGACTACGCCCAAACGGAAAGACCTGGGCAAAAGCACAAAATGATAATCACAATGTAAAGGTGGTTAGTGAAGCAGTTGAAGATTCAGATATTATACATATTCTGATCCCGGATATGGAGCAAGAAGAAACTTTCAAAGCAGAGATAGCTCCACATTTAACTGAAAATAAAACAATCAGCTTTTCACATGGTGCTGCTATCCATTGGAAATGGATCGATCCTCCTAAAAATATAGACGTTGTAATGATTGCACCAAAGGGGCCAGGTCAAAGGGTTCGTGAATTATACTTAGATGGTTTCGGGACACCTTCTCTTGTTGCCGTGCATCAAGATCATACAGGAAAAGCGTGGGATAAGGCACTGGCACTGGCCAAATCAATTGGGAGCACAAGACCTGGTGTTTTGGAAACCACATTTAAAGAAGAAGTCGAAACAGATTGGTTTGGAGAACAGGTCGATTTGTGTGGTGGGGTACACCAAATGATTTTAAAGTCATTTGAAACACTGGTAGAAGCAGGATATCAACCGGAAATAGCCTATTTTGAATGCTTGCACGAACTAAAGCTTATCGTAGATTTAGTTCAAAAGTACGGTATTACTGGTATGTATAACAGAGTCAGTGAAACAGCAAGATATGGCGGTTTAAGTAGAGGTAAACGGGTAATTGACAAAGACACTAAAGCAAAAATGAAGGAGGTACTCTCAGAGATCCAATCAGGACAGTTTGCAACTGAGTGGGTCAGCAACTACAAGAAAGATAATAAATCTGCTTTCAGCGTGATGCTGCAGGAGTTAGAGAATCATGAGATTGAAAGAGTAGGAAAAGATTTAAGAAGAATGATGTGGCCAGAAGAAAAGGTGGATTAATGATCTAGACTCATCCTTCTGATTTACTCAAAATGTCACTTCTTTTTTATATTTTTTACAATATGTTCGATAATTTTATCTAGGGATGTGCCAGGTCCAAAATTTCCAGTAATACCTGCCTTCTCTAATTCACCCTTATCTGATTCCGGGATTACTCCTCCTCCTACCAATAATATATCTTCAACGTTTTGTTCCTTTAATAATCGAGCTACTTTAGGAAAAAGTGTCAAGTGTGCCCCATTAAGTAAACTCATGGCAATAACATCTACATCCTCCTCAATGGCGGTTTTTACAACTTGTTCAGGTGTACAGAATAATCCCGAATAAATTACCTCCATTCCTGAATCTCTAAGTGCTCTACAAATTACTAAAGCTCCTCGATCGTGACCATCCAAACCCAGCTTTGTAACCAAAATCCTGATTTTCTTTTGAGATGAGTCCTTTGAATTTTTCTTCTCTGTGGTACTTTTTATCAACGAAGTGGCCATATACTATAATATCATATATCCAGAGCTTAAAATATTTTATATCCTAAATGTATATCTTTTGGTTATGAAGTTTATTATCGCGTAGAAAAACTAATTCGAACTTTATCATAGTAAGGCTTTAATGTAAAGATTTACTATGTAGAATCACTAAAAATAAATGACTTTAAATGGAATCCAAAACTATCAACATTTATCAAAAAAATTCTATTCCAACGAAATCATTTATAAGATAATTGAAAAGAAGGGTATTGACAGCCACGAATTAAAGGTTTTTTTGATTAATACTGGTATCAATGATCTTAACCTCTTGGCTACATTTATTCGTAGTAGAGAAAATAACAAGTTTGTAACTTATTCAAGAAAGGTTTTTATCAATTTGATAAATCTGTGCAAAGATTCATGCTCTTACTGTACCTACAAAAAAGAACCAACTAATGCTGAAGTTATCATGCTAAACCCTTCTCAAGCAATAGCAATTGCTAAACTTGGAAGGAAGGCTAAATGCACAGAAGCCCTCATAGTAACCGGTGAAAGACCAGAAGTCAAATATAAAGAGGCTAAAAGGTGGCTCACATCACTTGGACATACTAATCTGACTGAATTATTGGCCGATTTGAGTGAAAAAATAATTTCACAGACTGGGATGTTACCTCATACTAATGCTGGTAGCCTTACAAAAAAGGAGATGTCCATGTTAAGATCTACAAACGCAAGTTTGGGTATGATGCTAGAAAGTTCGAGCGAACGATTGACTAATCAAGGGAAAGTTCATGAAAACGCACCAAGTAAGAATCCCAAAGTGAGGTTAAAATCCTTAATATCTGCTGGCGAGCTTAGTTTTCCAATTACTACAGGACTCTTAATTGGCATAGGTGAAAATTTCAGTGAAATTATCGATTCGTTGTTACTAATAAACAATATTAATAAGAAATATGGTCATATTCAAGAAGTAATTATGCAAAATTTTGTACCAAAGAAAGGAACGGCAATGGAATATGCAAATTCGCCTTCGTTTCCTTACTTTTTAAGATGTATCGCAGCAGCTCGAATAATTTTAGAAGGTATTAGTCTTCAAGTACCCCCGAACTTAAGTCCTAATGTTTATTCTAACTATCTTGACGCTGGAATCAATGACTGGGGAGGCATTTCGCCAATTACAGCTGATTATGTAAATCCAGAATCTCCTTGGCCAACTATTGAAGATGTTAGCGCATTAACTAGAGAAAAAGGCTTTAGATTAAGAGCGAGGTTGCCTGTGTATCCAAAATATATAATTAATCCGCAGCTTTCATGGAAATTTGTGCACAAAGACCTTAAAGACTATATAGAACCGTTGATAGATAAATACGGCTTGGTCAGAGAGGGGTTTATCAATAATGAATATTGAGAATATTTTTAGTAATATAGATCCTGAAATCTCTTCGATCCTAGAAGGTGCTTTGGACGGGAAAGAGATTTCATCCCGGGATACGCTAAAACTTTTAGATGCAACAGGACTAAGTCTGTCTCTAATAATACTTGTTGCTGATGAGTTAAGAAGGCGGGCAAACGGGGAAATCGTAACTTATGTTATAAACAGAAATATTAACTTTACAAATGTATGTATCAAACAGTGTGGTTTTTGTGCGTTTAGCAGAGATTTTAGAGTTGAAGAGGGGTATCTTTTACCAATCGAAGAAATAGTAAGGAGGGCCAAGGAAGCATCACAGTTTGGTGCGACTGAAATATGTATTCAGGCAGGGTTGCCTCCCAAAATGGATGGATTTTTTTATGTAGATTTGTGCAGGGCCATCAAGAAAGAATTGCCCGATATACATATCCATGCTTTTTCCCCAGAGGAAATATTGTACGGATCGAGTTTGTCTAATACCAAAGTTAAAGAATATTTAAAAATGCTCAAGGAAGCAGGATTAGGCAGTCTGCCAGGCACTTCCGCCGAGATCCTTGTGAAAGAGATACGGAACAAGATTTCTCCTGGCCGAATTAAGATAGAACAGTGGATAGACATTATTACTACAGCACATAAGCTTGATATCCCCACCACTTCCACGATAATGTATGGACATATTGAGAGCAACAATGATATTGTTTCTCATTTAGAGATAATAAGAAATATTCAAAAGCAAACCGGAAAATTCACTGAATTTGTTCCCTTGAGTTATGTGCACTACGATGCTCCGATGTCTAGCCATAATTTAGTCAAGGATATAAGGCCCGGTGCGGATGGTCTGGAAATTTTGAAAATACATGCAATATCACGAATTTTTTTTAATAATTTCATTCGTAATATTCAAGTTTCCTGGGTCAAAGAAGGACCTAAATTGTCACAGATTTTGCTTAATGCCGGAGCAAATGACTTTGGGGGCTGTCTGATTAACGAAAGCATATCAACTTCGGCAGGATCGCAATATGGACAATTTATGAGACCGGTGGATATGCGTAAAATCATCAAAGCGGCGGGTAAGATACCTGCTCAGAGAACATCAAAATACGAAATAATAAAAGATTTTAGAACCAGTGAGGAAATTGAATCAGAAAATTCTCTAGATAAAATTAATCCTGATAGGTTCGGATCTTATAATGAGTTGATAAAATTAAATCGGTTTAGGTTTAAAAAAGGCTAGAGTGGGTATAAAGGTAAAGGGTTTCTCATTCTTACATCTCATTTCATTACATCCGGATATAACAAAAATATTTATATCTTATCCCTAAACATTAAGTAAAATTTGCAGTTTGATGATAGCAACGAAGGATTTAGAACCGATATCTTGAGAGGATTATCTAATCCTATTCAGAAATCAATCCCTTCTAAATATTTGTACGATAGTAAAGGTTCTTACTTATTTGAACAAATAACTGTTCAGCCTGAATATTATCCAACTAGAACTGAAAATAGTATACTAGCAGAATATTCTTACGAAATCATAAAAAATATTCCAAAAGAAATCATTTTGATAGAGATGGGAAGTGGTAGTTCAAAAAAAACCAAACATCTTTTCGACACAATTCTGAAGAGACAGGATAAACTATATTACTTTCCAATTGATATTTCATTCAATTTTTTGGATTCTGTGGTAACTGATTTGGAAACACAAAATGAGAATATTATGATCAAGGGAATACCTAATGATTACATTAATGGTATCAAAGATTGTAACAATATCTTATTTGAGAATAATCTTAAATTTGATTCATTTTCTAATCTTATAGTTTTCTTTGGTTCTAGCATAGGAAATTTTGAACTAAACGAAGCTAGAGATTTTTTAAGAGCTTTACGTCTTAACATGAATGATAAGGACTTTTTGCTTGTTGGTTTTGATATGCTTAAAGATGAATTTCTTATTGAATCTGCTTATAATGATAAAGCAGGTTTTACAGCACAATTTAATTTGAACTTACTATCCCGAATGAATAGGGAGTTGGGCAGTAATTTTGATCTTCGGCAATATTATCATTATGCATTTTTTAATAAGGAAAAAGAACGTATTGAAATGCATCTCAAATCCAACTTGGATCAAGAAGTTAGAATATCAAGTGCTGATAAAATTTTTCATATAGCTAAGGGTGAAACTATTCATACCGAAAGCTCTTACAAATATAGCCAGGGCAAAATCCAAGAATTAGCTTCAAGATCTGGTTTTTCAGCGATGAAGTTATTCACTGATAGTAATAATTGGTTCAATCTTGTATTGTTAAAGCCTTGTTGAGCTTTTAGCGATCTCTTAGTCTTGGAATGATTCAAATGGTTAATGGAATAGTCGGTTGACAAATAATTGTAAATGTTGATTGACTAGAATTTGACCAG
>DATEIH010000106.1:0-15216 GCA_035279165.1 Candidatus Nitrosocosmicus sp.
AGAGTAGAAGCAGGTGATAATGCTAAATGAAAATATAACAAGCCCCTTCCTGACGAAACCTTTGATAAAGTTAAAAACTCTCAAGCGTGCCTGAAATCTCCTGTTGGGGAGTCGGCCGCTGATGTTGTGCTAGTATTGAGAAGATATTTTAACCTATATGCTAATGTAAGACCATCCAAAAACTATCCAAATATTCCATCTATTTCGAGCAATGTCGATCTCATTACTGTCAGGGAGAATACCGAGGATTTGTACCTAGGTTGGGAATTTTATTCAGATGACGATACAGTTTTATCCTTAAGAAAGATTAGCAAGGAGGCATCCAGACGTATAGCAGAGCATGCATTTAGGATCGCAAATTCAAGAGAGGGAAAGAAGGTAACGATTGTACACAAATCAAATGTGCTAAGACTAAGCGACAGACTTTTTATAGATACCTCAAAGGAAGTAGCTAGAGCATATCCCAACATTGAATTTGAACAGATGTATGTTGATGCTTGTGCAATGGAATTAATCAGAAATCCAAATCGATTTGATACTATTTTAACCACGAATTTGTTTGGAGATATTATATCAGATGAAGCTGCACAAGTTACAGGAAGTATTGGATTAGCTCCTGCTGCCAATATTGGAAAAGATTTTGCAATGTTTGAACCGGTGCATGGCGCAGCTTTTGACATAGCAGGAAAGAATATAGCTAACCCTACATCATTTATACTTGCACTTAAGATGATGTTTGATTGGTTAAGTGAGAAATATCAAGACGGAAGGCTGATTAATCAATCAATAAAAATAGAAAAAGCAGTTGATGAGCTGTTCATCAAGAATATCAAGACAATTGATATAGGAGGTAAGTTGTCAACTACAGAATTTAATAACAAGTTCATCAATTTATTAACAGATATTGGATATGACTAAGACTAAGACGAAGAATATGATCTCGACAATTCTTGCCTAAAAAGTATAAATTAAGTCTATCAAGTTTTTTAATATTCTGGCGGTAGCCCCCCAGATTAAATATCCATCCACATTAAATTTAAACATCTTATAATCCCTACTTGAATGATCCTCATCGATAGTCACGCAATCACGCAAAATTTCAAGTGGTATTTCAATTACCTGTTCTACTTCTTCGTTCGGTTCTAATGGAAATGATACTTTGCCAAGTATCACAATAAAAGGATAGATGAGTATCTTTGTAGTATAAGTATTTGTGGGGGTAAGAGAGCCGATGATGTTTTCTTTTTGAACCAAGAGACCGATTTCCTCATAGGTCTCTCTTATTGCCGTCTCTACAATTGAACGATCTTGGATAGAAACTCTACCTCCTGGGAAAGAAATCTCACCTGCATGGTTTCTTAGATTTGAACTTCGTTTTGTGAATATTATAGTTGGGTTATATTCGTGATTAAAATGAATTATAACAAGTACACCAGATTGTTCAATGTTAATATTACCTACCGGTTTTAAATCAATATTTTCTGGGGTGTTGCTTTTCTCCAAGACAAGTTCAATGAAATCTTTTTTAGAAATCAAGACTATGAGCTATGATAACAAAATTATCTAAAAAACCTTTTTTTACCGTTGTAATACTCATTTAACTAAACCAAAAAATGAATTTAATTTATGAGTTAAACCCTCCAAAAATATTGAGTAATCATGAAATAGATATAGCACTTTTAAATCAAGAGTTAGTTAAATTCCTGAACAGAGCAAAAATTATTTCTAATTTCACAAATTACATCCATATAACTGATTCTGTACTTGGCATCCCAAGATTATCAAGTATCCATGCAGCACGGATGATATTGTGTAATCAAACTAATACAAGATTGAATATCAGCTGTAGCGTAAGGACTAGGGATCGAAATATGAATTCTATTATACAAATGGTAACGGATGCCATCATAATGAAAATTGGTGGGCTTTTATTTATTCAAGGTGACAAACCTGCCTTTGAAGAATCTGAAAAAGCACCTTCTCTTTCGAGTCCAACAGATGTAATCAAGGTTTTAAATTCTATAGGATTTGACAAATTGATAGATTTTGATTTGTCTATACCAAATAAGGTTTCTAATCATAAACTATTCCAGAAAAAGGTAAACTCAAACCCCCACGGATTTGTCACACAATCAATAAATTCAATTGAAGAGATCAGAGGATTAAGAAAGCTCTTGAACCCTTACCATATCAAGCTTATCCCGTGCATTATGGTACCATCGGTAAAGAATGAAAGGGCTGCTTCTATAATAGGCTTGGATTGGAGTGATTATCAAGATAACTTTCTAGAATTCCTAAAAGAAGTCTGTAAAGAAACGGATCATTTACTGATTACCTCGCCCAATAGTTTTGAGGAGGGGATCAATGTAATGAAAAATCTAGTATAATATTGCAAAAGTCTATCAAGTGGATCTTTTGTGTTGTGTTATTTCACTTTTTAATTCATCAAGGACCAGTCTATTATATTCAAATAGATTAGAATCTTCAGTTAACCGTGGTCTCCGATAATTGATTTCAATCTCTTTCTTAACTCGAGCTGGTCTCTTTGTGAATACCACAACTCTATCACCTAAACATATTGATTCGGAAATATTATGAGTTACAAATATTATTGTCTTTCTAGTCTTGGCCCATATCAATTGAAGTTCGACTAGTAAAAGATCACGAGTCTGAGAGTCAAGAGCAGCAAATGGTTCGTCCATAAGCAATATGTCAGGATCCATTACGAGAGCACGTGCAATTGCGACCCTCTGTTTCATTCCACCTGATAACTGATAAGTATAAGATTTAGAGAATTTGCTCAGATCCATCATTTCAAGATAATGTAAAGCAATTTTGTTTCGTTTTTCTTTTTCAACTCCAACCATTTTCAATCCAAATTCAACATTGTCAATAACTGATAACCATGGGAATAAAGCATTCTCTTGAAAGACCATAATTCTATCAGGACCTGTTTCGTGTACCAATTGCCCGTTTAAAACCAATTCTCCTTCAGATGGCTTGTCTAAACCAGCGATAATGTTAAGCAAGGTAGACTTACCACATCCGGATGGACCAACAAAACACACAAATTGTCCCTCTTGAATTGATAAATTTACATTATCGACAGCTAAAACCCTCCTCCTTTCACCCGAAGATGAGTTCACTGAAAAGGATTTAGTTATATTTTTCAATTCCAATTTACTCAATTAAGCTAAAGTACTTTGAATTCTCAATAATATAATTTAAAGCTTAGTTTTATCCTGGGTAATTTTTTAACACTATTATCATCGAACTTTGGAAGTAAATAATTATATAGGCTATGCATACTCAAGATTTATAAAAAATAGCAAAAGCTGTACAAAATAAATAATCACATTTGATAATCAAAAGTTACAATTTATGTAAATAGGCCAGTTTTATAACAACTTGTATGTAAAGAAATTGGCTTTAGAACATTGGAGAAATAAATGTACAAGTAATTAGTTAATGAACATAGGAAAGATTAATTTCTTTGAAATTTCATGACTACGACTTTTTTTATTAGCAATTTTGATCCTATAGAATAATTTAGCCGTTAGGAATCACTAGTCATATTTAGCGTGGTTATGATTATAGATATTTGATTGGAGAATATTAGTTCTATGTTTAAAGCTGTTATTGGTTATTCAAGCAATTTATGATATCTTCCGCTTAGTAACCTTTTTTAAGAATCTGATGATTGATCTGTTTATAGTCAATTTGAAGAAAAAAATTGTTTTAGATACTAGTATCATAATAGATGGTCATGTAAGTCAAAAAATTGATGATAAAGATATTGATGATAATTTTGAAATATTAATTCCCCGTGCTGCAATTGATGAGCTACAGTCGCAGGCGTGTAAGCAGAGAGAACATGGATTCATGGGACTTGCAGAACTCAAAAAGATTAGAGAAAAATCTAAAGAAAATAATATTTTACTAAGAATTTACGGGGAAAAGCCCAATTTAGAAGACATCAAACTAGCCAAGAATGGAAGAATAGACGCAATCATTACCGAAATTGCTGAAAAAGAGAATGCTACATTATTTACTGCTGATTACATACAGCATTTAGCGGCTAGCGCTAGTGGGATATCAAGCATTCATTTTCGCTCCAAGGTCTCGGCATCTTTTAATATCGAAAACTACTTTGACGAAAGATCTATGAGCGTTCATTTGATAGAAGGAGTAGAACCACTCGCAAAGAAAGGTACTCCAGGAGAATTCACACTAGAGAAAATATCTGACATTAAATTAGATAAGCAGACTTTGAACGAAATCATGAATTTCCTTTTTTCCACTGAAAACAACAAGAAAATATCAAATATAGAAATTTCGTTTGATGGATGCTATGTTATAATGTACAAGAATTTGAGAATTGTCATAACTCAACCACCCGTGTCAAACAAAATAGAAATTACTGCAGTTAGACCGATAAAGAAGTTGTCATTGCAAGATTACCAATTAGATATAAATTTAATTAATAGATTATCAAAGGAGGCAGAGGGAATTCTGATAGCAGGTAGACCTGGGTCTGGCAAAAGTACTTTTGCAAGCAGTATCGCAGAACATTACGTCCAAAATAATAAACTCGTCAAGACTCTGGAGTCACCCAGAGATTTGCAGGTGCCAGATAATGTAATACAATATGGCTCTTTCAAAAACGGTTATGAAAGAGTTGCAGACATTCTATTACTTGTAAGACCAGACTTTACCATCTTTGATGAAGTCAGGCGGATAAAGGATTTTGAACTATTTGCGGATTTGAGGCTTACTGGTATTGGCATGATAGGAGTAATACATGCTAATGAAGCCTTGGACGCTATTCAACGCTTTATTGGGAAGATAGAATTAGGCATGATACCTCATGTAATAGATACGGTAATTTTTATTCATGGAGGCAAGATTGAAAAAATATATGAATTAAATTTGACAGTAAAGGTCCCGGCAGGAATGGTTGAACAAGACCTTGCTAGACCTGTGGTTGAGATCAGAGACTTTTTTTCAAAAGAAACAGAGTATGAAATTTACTCTTATGGAGAAGAAAATATTATAATCCCCCTAAAGAATATCGACAAAAAAACCGAGAGAGAAAGAAACAATAAGATCAATAAATTAGCGGAATCTAAAATTAGAGAGGTTATAGGCAAATTTGATCCTAAGGCCGAAGTAAAGATTATTTCCAACGAGAAGATAAGAATAGTAGTTAGCAAAGAAGTAATTCCCAGAATTATCGGTAGAGGAGGTTCGACTATATCAGAAATAGAAAAAATCCTGGGAGTAAAGATAGATGTGGAGGCTAAAGTTCCTCTCATTGGTAATGAGATAGAATTTAGTATCACCGAGTCTGGATCTAGGATTTATTTACTAGTTGATGAAATGCATATAGGAAAAAAGGTTAATTTATTTTTGGGAGATGAGCTACTAACCAGTAATCAGATTGGAAAGAAAGCAAAAGTAAAATTAGATAAAAAATCGGAAATCGGTAGGAAAGTATTCAATACCATTATGAGTAACAATCAAGACTCTCTGAAACTATACGAAAGTAAAGATGAATAGGAGAAGGTGGATAATCAAAAGGAGATTTTTGGGACATAGACCCCAAAGATTTCTTTAAATGTATCACTAATTTCTCCGAGGGTAACCTTGTTTTTGACACAGGATATTAGATAAGGCATCAAATTTACTTCTTGTTTTTCGGCTGCAGACAATAAAGCAGAAATCTGATTCTGGACCTTGGTATTATCACGAGACTTTTTAAATTCCTTTAACCTATTTACTTGTTTTATTTCCAACTGAGGGTCAACGATAGCCAATTTTGGCTCGACGTTTCTTTTATCTGTAAATTTGTTTACCCCTACAATTGTTCTTTCATTGCTGTCTATTTCTTTTTTTAGAGAATATGCATTTTTTCTTATTTCCTCCTGGAAAAAGTTTCGTTCAATTGCTGCAAGTGCTCCACCCATCTTGTCTATTCGGTCAAGGTAAGAATTGACCCCATCAATAATTTGTTCAGTTAAATACTCTACATAATAGGATCCTGCTAACGGATCAACTGTTTTTGTAACTCCTGTTTCGTAAGCTAGAACCTGTTGAGTTCGAAGGGCAATCTTAACGGACTCTTCGGTAGGTAAAGCCAATGCCTCGTCCCTGGAATTTGTATGCAAAGACTGGCAACCGCCCAAAACTGCAGCAAGTGCTTCAGTTGTAACTCTGATTATGTTATTATCAACTTGTTGTGCAGTTAGGCTTTCCCCACTCGTTTGAACATGAAATCTTAAATGTGTCGATTTAGGATCTTTGGCATGATATTTTTCTTTGATAATTTTAGAATAGATAACCCTTGCTGCTCTAAATTTAGCAATCTCTTCTAAAAATTCCATTGTACAACAGAAGAAAAAAGAAAGCCTAGGTGCAAAATTATCTATATCTAGTCCTCTATCTACACATGTATTAATGTACTCGATAGCATCTGCAAATGTGAAGGCTAGTTCCTGGATTGCATTGGACCCTGCTTCGCGGATATGATATCCAGAGATACTTATCGGATAAAATTGAGATACGTCAGTTGAACAATATTGTATCATATCTCCAATAAGTCTTAATGACGGTCGCGGGGGGTAGATATAGGTATTTCTAGAGTGATACTCTTTTAGAATATCGTTTTGAGTAGTTCCTCTAATTTGGGAAGGCGATACACCTTGTGATTCTGCTACTGTAATATACAATGAAAGAAGAGTTGCTGCAGTAGAATTAATAGTCATAGAGGTACTGACTTTATCAAGAGGAATATCTTTAAAACAAGTTAACATATCATCTATAGAGCTGATTGCTACTCCTGTTCTACCTACCTCGCCCTCTGATTGAGGATTGTCCGAATCTCTCCCAGTTTGCGTAGGTAAATCAAAAGCTAGAGACAAACCTGTTTGACCGTGGTCTAATAAGAATTTGAACCTATTATTAGTCTCCTCTGCGCTGCCGAATCCACTATACTGTCGCATTGTCCAATGACGTTCCCTATACATGGTAGGATAAATACCCCTCAGGTATGGATATGTACCAGGATCAGATTCATTTTCTTTCTTGATATCGCCAGGAGCATAATGTTTTTTTACTGGAATATTAGAATCAGTTTTGACTGAAGTTTTATCGTCGCTCATACCAGATCATTTACTAGAAAATACTAATAAAGATAATTCTTCTGCTGCTGTATAAGGGTCCTTTGATTTGTCGATCATCGAGTCGACTAAATTGTTTATCTCCGTATTTTTTGAGTTCAATACTTGCAATGACTTTTCTTTGACTTCGTCTAATACCATCAATTTGAGCTCTGCTTTCAAATCTTCTCTTTCTTTTTTCTTCTTTTTCGAAATCCAATCGTCAGTTTTAATCAAGTCTCTTAATTTCTTTGATAATTCATCTAATCCTTCCCCCGAATGCGCAGATACTTTAAAAATCAATGGTTTTCTAGGTAACTCGCCTATAAGATCTAAAAGTGTTAAATAAAGTGTATTAGAACCTTCTATGTCAGCTTTATTTACGATGTAAACGTCTCCGATCTCAGTTAGTCCCGCTTTAACAGCTTGTACATTATCACCAGTATTGGGATTGAAAATTACAACCGTTAAATTTACAACTTTTGAGATTTCTATCTCAAGCTGACCAGCACCTACGCTTTCTACTATTATCAGGTCATATCCAGCAGCATCCAAAATTCGGATTATATTTCTCAGTGATTTCGAAATGCCGCCAGATGCTCCCCGCGAACCTAAACTTCTCATGAAAATATCATCATCGTCCATGGTTGTAGGCATGCGGACTCTATCCCCAAGGATAGCACCCCCCGAGATAGCACTTGTAGGATCTACTGCCAGTATAGATATCTTAAACCCAAAATTCTTAAAATATGAAATCAGTTTTCCAATTAGAGTACTCTTGCCTGCGCCAGCTGGACCTGTAAATCCAATTGTGACAGCGTTTCCAGTTTTTGAATATATTTTTCTTAATATTTCGTGCGACAAGGGGTCCTCGTCGTCTATCTTTGAAATGGATTGTGCAATAATTCTTTTATTTTTATTTAATATACCTTCAACAATATCATCCATTGGGATGAAATAAAAGTATTGGAAATAAATTATTTTGCAATCTATGTTTGGTTCAATCAGTGTATTGTATCATACTATCAGGATTTCTAAATAAATCGTCATGTTCACTGCGCAATAGTGACTTTATGGTGAGTTTGTTTCCTTCATCGTTCGAAAGTGTTTCATAGTCAAATCCTCGTATGATAACCACAGGATTCTTTAAAGTCTTGCCCATTACAAGTTCAGCGGCCCCAGCCAGCTCGTCCGCTACAGCAATTTCTGTTACCAATAATTTTTTTCCAAATTCATCAGCCATTCCAATGTAACTTTTTAATGGGGGGATGCCAGCTATACCTATGGCAACATTGGTTTGGCCTGTTCTGAAAGGTCTTCCAAATGTATCGGCTATAATTACAGCAACTTTTTTTTTAGCCATATTGTGAATTGATCTACTCAGGTTTCTTGCAGAAAGATCAGGATTCTCGGGTAGTAAAAGGGCCTTTTGAGGATCTCCCGAAACATTACTTTGATCTATTCCAGCATTAGCGCAAATAAATCCATGTTTGGTCTCAACTATCAGATGCTTTTTTGTTATCCGTATAATTTTAGAGCTTTCACTCAATATCAATTCAATCAATCGTGGATCTTTATTGTGAAAATTAGCCAATCGGATTGAACTTGGAGAAGGAATAACGTTCCTTAGATCCCTCAACCGATTCTCCGATTTTGATACGATTTTCTGGGCCACTACGAGAATGTCATTATCGCAAATCTGTATATTATTGAGCTGCAGTGATTCAAGAATTAGATTTGCCAAGTCGTTGTTGGGTTCAATATTTTTATTAATATGTACTGGAATGATTGAAATCAAAAAAAAGAATCACGTATTCTTTTCTTTATGAATTAATCTTTATTTTAAATTTCTCTTTTATTATAGGGATTAATAGAGCCAAATCCTTCTTGTCAATAACTATGTCTGCCTTTTCACGGACTATATCCACTGCACAAAATCCTACAGTTAAAGATGATAAATTAAATAACTTCAAATCATTTGCGCCGTCTACGACTACTATGATCTCATCCCTTGAAAAGCCGTTCTCTACTATATAAGATCTTACTGATGCAGATTTATCAGAGGTAACGCTTATGTTAACATCCAAAAGTCTGTTGTCTTTAAAGACAAGGTCGTTAGAAAATATTTTGTCAATACCTAATTCTGAATATAATCTATCAGTTATAATGTTAAAGCCTCCCGAAACGGCAACCATCTTCCAACCAAGACCCTTTAAGAAAGAACACAATTCTCTTGCTCCGGGCATAATCTCCAAATTCTGTGCTATTACAGAAGCCTGATTATAGTCTATGCCCCTTAGTGCATGAACCCTTTCTTTTAATCCCTCCTCCCAATTAATTTCGCCTCGGATACCTTTGTTAGTTATATCCCAAATTTCCTTTTCCTTTTCAGGACCAAGCAAATTTGCCAGAACGGGTAGATATTCTGCATTTAGCAGTACGCCTTCTACATCAAATATAATAAGCATAACACAAATCATTATCCTTGTTCATACATAATATTAAGATATTGAACGAATAATCTTTGTTCATTTGAACTATACTCAATCGATCTTTTCTATCATGACTTTAAATAGACTTTCTTTTGAGACGGTGATGAATGAATGATAGTTAAATATCTAGCCCTACCATCACGCAAAATCCTTGCAGATATGCCTATCTAGAGAAACTTGTAGGCCTTTTGTGACTGAAAATTAATAAAGAATCCCTAGTATATTTTGCAAAAACATTTAATTAAGTTAAAATGCCTTTGTATAATTATGTCTTCTAATTCTGACGATAGCATAAAGTCTAGTATGAAAACTATTGATGTAAGGGGCCTTTATTGTCCTGAGCCAGTTTTTAGAACTAAAATTGAAATTGAACGTATGACCAAAGGCGATTTGTTAAAAGTAGTATCTGACGATCCTGATTCAGAGGAAGACATTTCTAGATGGGTTAGCAGAAACGGTCATGAATTGTTATCGTTAAACAAATCAAATAAAGATTTAGAATTTACAATTAAAAAGGCAAAGTAGGATATGACAACTTCAACTACTTTTTCAGATTCTGACAATATAACCGAAAGAATTGGAAATACACCTTTAGTATTATTGAAAAGCTTCTCGACTGATAATGTAAAAATCTATGCAAAACTTGAATGGTATAATCCTTTTGGCTCAGTAAAGGATAGAGCAGCATACTGGATGATAAAAGACGCTGAAGCAAAAAAAATTCTTAAAAAAGATAAGAGTATAATTATTGAACCTACGTCAGGTAACACCGGCATTGCTTTAGCAGGAATCGCATCTTATTTGGGTTACAAGGTTGAGATTGTAATTCCGGAAAAAGTAAGTCATGAAACTAAGGAAATTCTTAGAAAATTGGGAGCAGTTTTGCATGAGACGTCAGATGATCTGTGCCCCCGAGTAGGTGCTGGTACCGATCAGAGCATCGCTTTAGCATACGCTATATCCAAACCTCGACCAGATGTTTACTATATGCCAAACCAATACGAAAACGATTCTAATTATCTCTCGCATTTTCAAGGTACTGGACCCGAAATATGGGAACAAACCAATGGAAAAGTAACTCATTTTTTCACCGGCGCTGGAACCGGAGGTACCATTACTGGAACTGGAAAATTCTTAAAAGAAAAAAATAATCAAATCCAGGTAGTGGCCATTCAAGCACAGAGAAATCATCTGCTTCAAGGGTTAAGAAACTTTGAAGAATCCGCTAAGCCCGAGCTTTTCCTCAGGCGAGAAGAAGTGGTGGATGAATGGTATACAGCAACAAACGAAAAATCATTTAAGATGGTAAAGCAGCTTGCGAAAAACGAAAATATGTTAGTAGGCCCCTCTTCTGGATCTGTTTTGGCTAGCATGATGGAACAGGCTCAAAAGACTAGAAACAAGGAGCAAGTTTTTGTAGGGATATTCGCTGATGATGGCCGCAAGTTCAAGAGTTTGTACAAGGAACAGTCAGTATTTACAGACGATGAATTTGAAGATTATTTAAAAAACAATAACTTTTTACCAAAACTTGCATATTAATAATGGTAATTGGATAGCATCAAGTATTCGCTGTTAAAACGATTAGAAAAGTCAAATGAGATAGTATCCTAATTCCTCCTTTTTTCAGCTAGCCATTTTTCAATGTCTAGAGCAGCCATACAACCAAAACCCGCAGCAGTTATAGCTTGTCGGTATTTAAAGTCATGAACGTCGCCAGCTGCAAAAACACCATCGATGTTTGTTCTCGTGCCATTCTGAACTATTACGTACCCTTTTTCATCTAGATCCACTTGCCCCTTAAAGATAGATGTATTTGGTTCATGGCCAATTGCAACAAAAACGCCACCTGCTTCTAAACTTTTTTCTTCAGCCGTAACCATATTCTTTACGACTACGGAGGAGACTTTTTTGTCTCCTGCTACATTAACAATGGAAGAATTCCAAACAAATTCGATTTTCGGGTTTTCAAATGCGCGTTCTTGTAAGATTTTGCTTGCTCGTAGATTGTCACGTCTATGAACGATCTTCACTGTTTTACCAAATTTGGTCAAAAACGTTGCTTCTTCTAGAGCTGTATCCCCTCCGCCCACAACTACAATATCTTGATTCTTAAAAAATGGTCCATCACAAGTGGCACAGTATGATAATCCTTTTCCTGAAAACTCTTGTTCGCTTTTAATTCCCAGCTTCCTAGGGGTAGCACCAGTACTAATCAATACTGAATCAGAGGTATAAAGTGAAGATCCTGTAAAAATTTTGAATGGTCTAGAAGTAAAATCTACACGCGTGACCTCGTCAATAAGCATGGTTGTCCCAAACCTTTCTGATTGTTGTTGCATAAACGTCATTAGCTCGGGTCCATCTATCCCATTTGCAAACCCCGGATAATTTTCAACTTCTGTGGTAGTCATTAATTGTCCACCAGGTAAACTGCCCGAGATTACTATAGTCTTTAATTTTGCTCTGGAAGTATAGATAGATGCCGTGTATCCGGCTGGTCCGGAACCTATTATAACAACATCAAAGTGATTTTCGTCCGAGTTACTTGATGTACGGTTTTCTTTAGTTTCATCTTTTTCATGATCAAGTCCGTCCATTGATAGGGTCATGTTTAATAGACCTAGAATTTCATTTATTAATGTATTAGGTGTTATTTAATTGCTATATAGAATACGTCCTAGATAACATGATAAATTTCCAATACAAATTTTATTATATTCTCCGAGAATAATATGATAAAAGGATAATTTTAATGAGAATTATAGTATGTGGAATGGGGGTTGTAGGCCAAAGTTTTTTAAGATTACTAATATCTAGTTCGAATTTATTGTACAAAAATTATGGGCTAAAACCAAGAGTGGTGGCTTGCATAGATAGTAGGGGGATTGCGTATTCTCAAACTGGCTTAGATTTGGAGAGAGTTTTAGCAGCTAAGGAAAAATATGGAGAGGTCAGTAAGTATACAGAATCAAGATTCAGTCAGGATAATTATATTGAAAATATTGATGCAGAAGTATTGCTTGAACTTACTCCTACTAATTTGACTACAGCTGAACCGGGGTTATCTCACGTAATCTCAGGTCTAAGAACTAAAAAAAATGTAATTACGGTAAACAAGGGACCATTGGCTTTGTCCTTTTCCTCTTTAGTAGAACTATCTGAATATAATAACGTTATGTTAAGGTTTAGTGGAACAGTAGGGGGTGGTACACCCGTACTAGATTTTGCAAAACATTGTCTTAAGGGGGATAGAATCACATCCTTTACAGGTATACTGAATGGTACAACAAATTATATTTTAACTAAAATGAGTGATGGATTGGATTTTAGTGAAGCACTTAAAGATGCTAAGGAAAAAGGATATGCTGAAACGAACCCTTCTTTGGATATAGAAGGAGATGATGCTGCTGCTAAACTTGTTATAATGGCTAACTGGATAATGGGATACAAAGTAACGTTAAAAGATGTGGACAAAACGGGAATTACTAATGTATATCAAGAGCAAATAATTCAGGCAACAAGAGAAGGAAAATCATTAAAATTAATTGCTAATTGTGACAAGGATAATCTTTTTGTGAAACCCGTTCCAATTTCAAAAGAGGATCCGATATGTGTTAATGGGACATTAAACGCTGTTACCTTCAGATCAGAACATTCTGGAGCGCAAACGATAATAGGAAAAGGCGCTGGAGGAATGGAAACTGCTAGTTCTGTTTTGAGGGATCTTATAGAAATCAAAGAAAACTTCACCAACTATCAGTTAAATTAAAGTTTTTATTTGACTTATCATTTTCCAGTTTGCTTTTAATAAAGAATTATATGAACAGGCCGGCTTTCATAAGCAATAAATGTATAGCGGTGAGCTAGAGGTTCAAGCAAAAAGGAAAACTATAGCAATACTACAAGAAGAGACAAATAAGATTCTGAATTTATCTCGAGAACTCTCAATAATGACAGATGCTATTATGCATGAGAACAAGGATGGAATTAGAGAATCTTCTGATAAGATGAATAACATCGAAAACGATATTATGGTGCTGAAAAAGCAAATCACTAGAGAAGTAATAGCAATCGGAAGTTTAATGAGCTACAGAGAAGACTTGTTGAGAACTGGATATCTCATTGATGAAATTTCTGGTTATATCAAGGGAGTCTGCTTCAGATTGTCAAATATTGAACCTCAAGTGATTAAACTAAACTTTGAAATTGAGTTGAAAAGGATGGTCGATATAATAATAGACGTTTTGTTCAAAATTAATGAGATGTCTAGAACCCTTACAATTAAACCTGAGAATATGATCGAATTGGCAACTGAGGTCCAGATTATAGAGATGGATGTTGATAAGAAATATAGAGAGTTAACGATTAAAGCGCTAGATAAAATTACTTCTCCTAAAGATTTGATTTTGTTCAAGGATGCTATTGAGGGTATCGAGGGGATGGTCGATAAATGTCAGCAAGCTTCGAACTCTTTTACTATACTAGCTCTAAGCATTTGATAATCCCCTTTACTGGTCAACTAGTCGAAAATAGAATATTCATTCATGATATTCTTGAATCACGGGCTTTGTTTGGTAATGGATATTTTGGCAAACCATTAGGCATATCTAAACCTAAAAATTCTGAATTTGATGCACCAATCGTGCTTGACTTAATTGAGGGATACTATCTGTGCAATAAAAATCGCCTAAAAATATTCAAAGATTCGGCTACAAATGTTGAACCAAAAGAAATCCTAAAAATTTGTAAGAAACAATATGTAAACTTTGAAGTCAAATATATGGTATTTGAAAACTTGAGAGACAAAGGGTATATTGTTACACCCGGAATAAAATTTGGTTGCGACTTTGCTGTTTATATTCATGGACCTGGCATTGATCATGCACCGTTTCTTGTAAAGGTATTGAAACAAAATGACAATATTACAAGCATTGATATAGTGCTTGCAGGTAGGCTCGCAACCACCGTTAAAAAACAATTCATTTTAGCAATTGTGGATTTGTTGGGCAATTCTATCAAATTTGTAGGCTTCGACTGGTGGAGAGCCTGATCTATTTCACATCAATTTTGTCAAACTGATAATCCTGCATATCTTATCATATTTTTGGTAAATCAAATTTTATAAAATTCTCACCAGATATTGTTAACCGAGTTGATAATTTTTCAATCCCAGGCTCAAGCCATCCCTTGTACCTTATAGAATTTTTCACAATGTCAATGATACTTGGTTTTTTTTCGTTAATTTCCTCATAACAGGACAGTATCTCCCCGTATTTAATTTCTTGTTGTTTATTATATTTGGTTAAGTAAAATACGAACAATGTTGTTTTTTCGTAGTGATTTGCAGGCTTTTTCTCTGCATAAAAATCTCGGAGGCCAATTTTTTCATCATTTTCTTTCAAGTCTACAGGCAGTAGAGGTATATTAATAGAGTTTTTAGAAATAGTATGCCTTGCAGGTCTACCGGAAAGTTGTAATTCTCTTTGAACAACATCACTAATTTCAGAATTTTGAAAGCCTTTACGCTTTGGTGAACTAGTTTCAGATTCTTGAGAAGAAAAATT
>DATEIH010000107.1:0-9890 GCA_035279165.1 Candidatus Nitrosocosmicus sp.
AGTCTAAAGCTGTTATTAGATTTATATATCAAGTTCAATGCAACGGCAGTTTCAGCTAACGTAGGAATTCCGGTTCGTTCACCAAGTCCATCTATAGTTGTGTGAATCTGATCAGCTCCGCCGTCACAACCTGATAACGCATTTGAGAGTGCTAAACCTACATCATTATGACAATGTACATCTAGAGCGGTTTTGGAACTGTCGATATTATCGTGCACCATTTTAACTAAGTTATACATCCCTCTTGGCCTCATTATCCCAACAGTATCTGGAATACTAATTCGTTCTATCCCTCTCTGATTCATTTCTTGGCACATCTCCAATAAGAATTCAGGATCCGTCCTACTTGCATCTTCCATGGTAAAGCGGGATTTTAGACCATGAGATTTGATATAATCCACCACATCTAGCGCCCTCTGTTTTGCCTCTTCTCTAGAGATCCGGAGCTTTGCTAATAAGTGAATATCAGAAATGCCCATGTACGTCGCAACCCAATTAGTATCACAGTCTAGCGCCCTATCTACATCAGTTTTAATTGCTCTCACGTGGGCTACAATGTCAGCTTTTAGACCCTGCTTCATGATTATTTTGGTTGCTTCGTGATGATCAGCTGAAACTATTGGACTAATTTCTATCTGATCTACACCAAATGAATCCAACATCCATGCTATCTGTATTCTCTGTTTATTGGAAAAGGATACACCTGGATGTTGCTCACCTTCCCTAAGAGTAGAGTCCAGAATCCTAATTTTTTTCTTATCTCTTTCGGAACTATTATATTGATGAGCAAAGTAGTTAGGGTCATCTGTTTTTAGTGACATTTAATCTATAATACTACCGTAATCGATTATTTAATGTATGTTTTCGTTAAAATTTAGATCAAATCAACTATATAATGGCTTTTTCTAAATCGACATAAGGATGAAGCTCTACCAGCCAGTTCACAAACAAATTAAATAATTATTATAATACTCAAAATACATTTTTCAAGTTAAATTTAGTTCAAACTTCCCAAGGTTCTCAGGATTATTACTGTATTAGTATCAGATACTCCATCAATTTTTCGTATTTCATCAATATAAGAGTTTATTTCCAAAATAGTTGGCGCTACTATTATGGTTGCTATATCATACTGACCTGTGATCTCGTATACGATCTCCACCCCTTTGAGTTTTAATAACTGGTCAGACACTTTAGATGTATCAGCTACTGAACTTACGGAAATTAGTGTTATGGCACTGGTCTTATTGGATGGGCCCATTTCGATTGTAAATTTCCGGATTATACCGGTATCCTGTAAGTTTTTTACCCTTCGACGAACTGCAGATTCCGACATACCAATAGAATTTGCGATTTCAACAAACGACTTGCGTGAATCACTTTTCAGCAATCCTAATATTTTTTCATCAATACTATTTAGATGATCAGCCAAATCGTCTCTTCTCCTCATTATAAATTACCTTATTGATTAATTCTAGAGACTTGTTCACTTCTTCTTCTTTCATGACTATTGGAGGCAGCAATCTTAAAATGTTTCTACCTGAATAAAGCATCATAATACCGTTTTTGATACCATCAAGAAGAATATCTTTCACATCAAACCTCATCTCTACTCCTAGCATCATTCCAAGTCCTCTGACTTCACGTACAATCTTATATTTTTCTTTAATTTCTAATAGACCCGACTTGAAAATGCGGCCCATTGTTTCAGAGTTTGAAACAAGCTTATCCTCAGTTAAAGAATCAATAGTTGCAGAGCCTGCTGCACAGGCCAGTGGGTTTCCAGCAAATGTAGAGGAATGTTCTCCGACCTTTAGGCAGTCTAAAATTTCAGATCGCATAACCGTCAGCCCCATCGGAACACCACCTGCAATACCTTTTGCCAAGCACATCATATCAGGCTCAACGTCCCAATGTTGTCCAGCCCACATTTTTCCGGTTCTTCCTAATCCAGACTGAATTTCATCAAAAATAAGTACCAAGTTATTTTCATTGCAAATATTCCTAATATCCCTCAAAAAATCGGAAGGTGGCATAATTATCCCTGTTTCGCCTTGAATAGGCTCCACTATTACGCTCCCTATCTTGTCATTTGTATTTGTCACAATATCTGATATTGTGTTTGATTCAGAATATGGAATGAATTGCATATGGTCTAGTAGCGGTAAGAACGACTTTCTATATTTCTCATTGTAAGTTACAGATAGAGATCCAAAAGTCTTTCCATGGTAACCTCCATTTAACGCCAGAACTCCAGGCTTACCAGTGTATTTTCTTGAAAATTTTAACGCAGCTTCTACAGCTTCAGTTCCACTATTTGTGAAAAAGATCTTTTTCAGATTATTTGGAGCTATCTTAGAGAACTTATCAAGGAAGTTAAGGCGGGTGTTATTATAAACAGACATGTGACATGTTATCAACTCTTGAACCTGACTGGTTATTGCCTGTATGACCCGGTCATTACAGTGCCCAACTAAGGCTACCCCATATCCACCCATACAATCAAGATATTCTTTACCATTAGTATCCCAAACTTTGCATCCTTTACCTTTTGAGATAGTAACGGGGAATCTCTGATAGAGATCCCCAACAAAGGATTCTTCACTTTGTACGCTATGCATCATGAGATCACTGTACAATTCTTGCATCCAAGAGCAGACATTATAGGATTTTGTACTGAGCCAGAGGCTATTATAGCTTTTTTTACACCCATAGACAAGGCCTCTGTGCAAGCAAGCACTTTTTTTTCCATACCTGGTCCAATTCTGGGAAGCATGTTTTTTGCCTCCTCTAATGATAGATTAGGTAACAATTGATTATCCATCATAAGCCCATTTACGTTGGTAATGAAGATTACGACGTCAGACTGTAGTGCTCCAGCTACATTCGCCGCGGCTCGATCGCCGTCTATGTTTAGAAATTCAAACTCGTCGCTAATGGCGATTGGGGATATAACGGGCACATAACCATTATCTAACAAGCAATTAATCAATTTTGGATCCACTTCTGAAACTTTCCCTGTGTAGCCTCCTTCTATTAACATCTTTCTGCCTTTTTCATTAAGTATCATCAATTTCGTTTTTCTTTCTGCCTTAATCATTTTTCCGTCTATCCCAGTTATACCCACAGATGATATACCTTTACTTTCTAGCATCCCGGTAATGTTCTTACTAATCTTTCCCGACATTACCATTGTATAAATCATCGCAGTTTCTTTATCAGTATATCTGCTGCGCTTACCTGCTGGGGAAATTATGAATTTCTGTTCCTTTCCCATACTGGTTGCTACATTAGTAACGTCTTTCCCTCCCCCATGAACTATTACAACTTTTTGTTTTTTTACCAGATCACTAAAATCGTCTAAGATAGAAGGGTTTAATCCCTCAACTATACTACCCCCTATTTTGATAACAATCATACTGGAGTAACTGGAGTGAATTTTAGTCCGGCCATTTCATCAAAGCCTGACATTACGTTAAGGTTTTGAATTGCAGAGCCTGCAGCACCTTTCATTAGATTGTCAGAAGCAGACATCGCTACTATTCGTTTATTATCTTCGTCCAAGTCAAACCCGACGTCGCAAAAATTGGATGCTATTACAAATTTCGGATCAGGAAATTTGTAGATTCCGTTTTTGTCTCTGATTAATCTCACGAATGACTCATTATTATACGAATTCCTATACATTTTCCAAAGTTCCAATTCACTTACATCTTTATTCAAAAATGCATGATTGGTGGTCAATATGCCTCTCACCATATTGACGGCATGAGGAGTCATACTTACATGAATTTTCTCCCCAGCCAGTAAACTTAATTCTTGTTCTATTTCTCCGGTATGACGATGCTTGGCAGGTTTGTAAGGGCGAATAACCCCATAGCGCATAGCATGATGGGTGGCAGAATTGGCCTGTCCGCCTGCACCTGATGAACCTATCTTACTATCTACTACAAGATGATGGGTATCAATGACACCATTCTCGATTAACGGTTTTAAGGCAAGGAGTGAAGTAACAGCCATGCATCCAGGACAAGAAACTAACTTTGCATTTTTTATTTGTTCGCGATGAAATTCGGGCACTCCATAAACAGAATTTGACAACATTTCGGGATAAGGATGCTCCCACCCATACCATTTAACATAATCCTCTGGACTTTTCAGTCTAAAATCTGCAGAGAGATCAATTATCTTGATACCCCTTTTAAAAAGTTCAATAACGATTTTATTAGATTTACCATGAGGAACGGAAACAAAAACAATGTCACATGTATCAGTCAATTTGTCAATATTTAGCTCTGAAAATGTTAAATTAATAAAACTTTTTAGACTTGGATGAATCCTATGAACATATTCACCCACTCTTTGTCTTGATGTAACCACGGATACATCCACGTTGGGATGAGTTACTAGTAATCGAAGCAACTCCCCACCCACAAAACCGGAAGCGCCAATGACTCCGATTTTCATTTATAATTCCTCAATGTATATTCACTTACTTTCCTTTCAAATAAAAAGTATTTAGTGAGAATAATTTTCATAAATAATAAATCGTTTAATAATCCTCATTTAAATTTTTTGTCAATTATAGTTTTTTCTATCTCTTGTCATAATCTTTCACATATTCAATTATCATATCAGCAATATCAATTCCGGTTGCCAAGCTGGCGCCTCTAAACTCGACGGTATTATTTATTTCGTGAACTACTAGTCCCCGTTTTTGATCTTCCATCATGTCTATACCTAGAACTCCCGTCCCTACCGCTCGTGCGGCCTTTAGAGCTAACTCTTCTAACTCGGAAGTAATTTTGATAAATTCAGCCTTACCGCCTTTGGCGACGTTTGTCCGCCATTCGTCATCAGACGAATATCTATATACCGCGGCAATCAATTTTTCACCTACCACTATACAACGAATATCTCTTGGAGGCCTCTGAATTAGTTCCTGAAAATAAAAAATACTAGAGAACGGACTGGTACTTTCTTGTCTCATCTCTACAATGATTTTCCCTATTTCTTTATTCCTAACAGGGAATACTCCTCGTCCCCAAGACCCAATGACCGGTTTGAATACTAATGGATTCTGTTCGAGGTCAAACGTATTCATAAAGTTAAAGGCGGAGTCAGAATTAAATGAGAAATAAGATTTTGGAGTAGGAATACTGTTTTTTTTGAGAATCATTGAAGTCAATAATTTGTTACCACATATCTCTCCGATTCTTGAGCTATTAATTACATTATAGCCACACAACTCTAAGCAATAAGTAAGAAATTGTCCCCGAAAGTGACTTATACTACGTTGCAGTAATATATCTCCAAATTCAAAATCATTCAAATCTAAATCATCCGTATCAATAAGGATATTTCTTGAATCGACCAACTTTACATCGATTCCTTTTTTAATTGCAGTATTATAGAGAGCCTTTTCTTCAAATCTTAATTTATCAAAAAGGATATCTAATTTTACCATTTTTACTCCTTATTTTCCAAGATTTTTGAGTTTGCTGCGGTAGACTGTAATCCCCAGAGTGCGACAAAGCCTCTAGCGAGCGTTTGATCAAAATTAGAATTAGACATGTAAGTTACTGTGTCATTGTTATATAGTGAAAACATTGATTTTCTCCCTACTACACGATAGGATCCGCTATGCATTTTAATCTTTATTTCACCGTTTACTCTTTGTTGTGTTTTCTCGACAAAAGCATTCAAGTCAGATAACAGTGGATCTAACCATAACCCAGAATATGATAGCCATGCCCACTGTTCATCGACTAATAGTTTGAAACGGAGTTCGGAATTAGTCAGTACCAATTTTTCAAGATCTTTATGTGCTTCTATTAATACAATCGCAGCAGGGGCCTCATACACTTCACGAGATTTTATACCTACTACTCTGTCTTCAATATGGTCAATAATGCCCACTCCATGTGATCCTGCCATAGTATTGAGATCGGTGATTAGCCTTTCGAGATCCATTTTTTGATCGTTCATCGAAACCGGTATTCCTTTTTCGAATCCTATCGTTACATATTCGGTGGAGGTATTGTCCTGATGAACGTACTTTAGGGAATCACTAGAAGGTTCGTTCTCCAAATTCTCTAACAGCCCGCCCTCAATAGCCCGACCCCAAAGATTCTCATCAATACTATATTTCTTTGCAATTTCGCTTATCTTAATTCCGGTCTCACTGGCATATCTTAATTCCTTATCCCTTGTAAGGTTCATATCTCTGATCGGAGCAATTATGTTCAGACTAGGATCCAATGCTCTAATTGTAAGATCAAATCTCACTTGATCGTTACCCTTGCCCGTGCACCCATGAGATATAGAGGTAGCGTTAAATTCTTTTGCCATTTCTACAGCCTTACTAGCAATCAGCGGTCTAGCTAAAGCCGTGGCAAGGGGATATTTTTGTTGATATAAGGCATTTGCCTTAATTGCTGGAGTAATATAGTTGTGAATGAATTCTTTTTTTGAGTCTATATAAATATGATCGATTGCACCCAATTCTGACGAAATTCTCTTAATTTCATCAAAATCCTCATTTTGACCTACATCAACAGTAAGTGTAATAACATCAAGTTTATGAAGATTCTGTAAATACTTTACACAAACAGAGGTATCTAATCCGCCAGAAAAAGCCAGAATTACTTTGCTCATTGAACACGGGTCCGTAGTTTAATTAATAATTTAATCTTTGTGAAACAAAAAAGGATTAAGTGTACAGAATAAGAGAATTGTCAAACTCTAATGTAAGCTACACACCTATTTCCTTAGCTAATCGGATTATTTTTTTACCTTCTTTGGTTAATTTATTGTAAGTTTTATTTTTTACGTTACTTCGTTCAACGAGTCCTTTTTCCTCCGCCTTTATGAGTAATTTATGACCATACCCATAAGCGCCCAATTTCTTCAACAGGTCTCTTGTAGAATATTCCTTTTCTCCTATAGTTTTTATCAATTTCACTAAAGCTCTCTCTTCTATCATTATTTTTATTAAATTTGCGTCACGCATGACAGTAAAGTAATATTAAGGGTATTTATTGGTTACTTTTTATGGCAACAAATATCGATATCCATCACAGAATAGTATGATCATTGGAAAAAAATAACAGTCACAAATAAAGGTATTCAACACTTTTTTACAATGATAACTAGATTGTACGTTGGAAACTCAAATCTTGGATAAATTGGAGGCGCAAATAGCTGGAAACAAAAATTTTTAAACCTCGTAGAATTCAAGGTGAGTATGAAGATCACTGTTTCAGCAATCAAAGCAGACATTGGAGGAATCGGCGGGCATACACGACCGAGTGATAAATTGGTTCAGGCTGTTAAAGATTTTGTGCTAAAAAATGGAAAAGGAATTTTGATTGATAGTTATATAGGCTACACGGGTGATGATATCCACATTATAATGACCCATACCCTTGGGATAGATAACAAAGAAATTCACAAACTTGCATGGGACGCATTTACTGAAGGGACGAAAATTGCTAAGGAACAGGGATTGTATGGTGCAGGGCAAGACCTACTTAAAGACTCATTCTCAGGAAATGTAAAGGGAATGGGCCCAGGAGTCGCCGAAATAGAAATGGAAGAAAGACCTAGCGAAGTATTTTGTGTATTTGCAGCCGACAAGACTGAACCAGGGGCATATAATTTTCCCTTTTGGAGAATGTTTGTCGACGCAAGAAGCAATACAGGACTGATAATTAACGAAGAGCTAGCCGAAGGGGTAATATTTAGAATAATGGATGTGATGTCAGGCAAAATTGCCGATCTTAAACTATGGAACGATAAACCTGAGTTAGAGGCAGCTTTAATGTATCCAGGCAGATACGTGGTACATTCTGTGCTGACACACGAAGCTGAACCGATTGTATCATGTTCGACCGATAGGCTTCATAACATCGCAGGAACTTATGTAGGAAAAGATGATCCTATCGCAATAGTAAGAACCCAAAAGAATTTTCCTGCCACAGAAGAAGCCGGTAGTGCTTTTAATGATCCTCACATAGTAGCAGGCAATACTAGGGGTAGCCATCATATGCCGTTCATGCCTGTGGCTTTGAATTCTGCAGCAAGTTTGAATTACTCTATTCCCATAGTTTCGTGCTTGCTGTTTAGTATGCATAACGGTAAGCTCACCGGTCCCCATGATGGATTTGGGACAGCAGATTGGGATTATCAACGCAGAATAGCATCTGAACGCGCAGCCGTATTAAGAGTTCAAGGATTTATCCATCCAGCAACACTTGTGCCCGATGAATTAGAGTATAACAAAGGGTATGAGGCTAGAATGGCTAAACTAAGTGAAAAATTCAAATAAATAGACAACGGACGCAATGTCATCAAGAAAAGGACCACTCATAATCAATTTAAAGAACTATTTGGAGATTTCCGGCGATACTGTTTTATCTCTTGCAAGTGAAGCTGAAAAGGTTAGCGAGCGTACGGATACTGAAATAATCATTTCTCCACCCCAAGTCCTTTTAGCGTGGGTGGCAAAAAATACAAAATTAAGTGTAATAGCACAACATGTAGACATACAACAACCTGGGCCAAGTACGGGTTTTTCGATTCCAGAGACCCTTAAAAATGCGGGCGCAATAGGTTCATTAATGAATCATAGCGAGCACCCGATAACTAAAGAAATTGTAAAAGATTTAATCCCGAGGCTGCGCATGCTAGGCCTGTTAAGTATTGTTTGTGCTAAAAACCTGTCTGAACTGAGGGATATTAGTGCTATGAGTCCAGATTATGTAGCAATAGAACCCCCCGAATTGATTGGAACTAAAAAATCTATTGCGACAGAAAAACCTTCTTTGATTTCAGATTCGTTTCGATATTTAAAATCAGCTGCAAATGGGCCGAGATTGATCTGCGGAGCCGGAATTAATTCATCTGAAGATATAAGAATTGCAATTGATTTAGGCTCAAAAGGGATACTTGCAGCTAGTAGCATAGTAAAATCAAATAATTGGTACGAAAAGATTTATGAATTGGCGTCGCAATTTTGAAAATAGTAGACCCCTTTTGAGAATATTCTTTTTAAATCAATCTGGCAAAAATATTATGACCAATGTATAATAAGTATGATTTATCGGATATTCAGAAGAAAGTAATAGATCTCTTGCAAAACAATAATCCGATGTCTAGTAGTGAAATTTCAAACAAACTAGGTACTAATCGTATTACAATGTCCAAATATCTTGATATTCTATATTTCCAAAAAATCCTGAACAAGAAAAAAATCGGTTCTGTAAACTTTTGGTTTTTGGACCCCGGGATAATAAATCCAGATTTAAAAGATGAAAATTTGATTGAGATTCAACAAAAGCTCATTGAATCCTTAATCAATGGCCAAAAGGAAATCACAGACAACATAGTTCTTAGTCTAATCAACAGGAATGTCGATTTGAGGAAAATTTTTACTGACGTTATTTTCCCGGTTTTGAATACCGTTCTCGAGTTATATAACAGAGGAAAAATAGGTAAGACAGAAAAGATTCACTTGATTACTAATCTAACAGACTCAATTAGAATATTGAGAAATACTATCAGTATGAATAATAGTTATGACAGAAAATTCAGTAACTGCATACTTACCATAGTATCTGGAGATGAAGAGTCTTTACCAATCTGTGTAATGATTGACATTTTGACTAGGCGAGAAGGATTGAATCCTACCATTATAGGAAATGTTGAAAGCTTGATTGATCCTTTTTTTGATATTGATTTTCAACGTTATATAAATAAATTATCTAGGAGGGCTAAGGGAAAAACCCGTGTTATCGTTGTTTCACATAACGAAACAGCTATAAGATTTTTGCACTCAGCACTTGTCAACATAGATGTCAAAGAAAAATATCAAATTATCATATTCTCTA
>DATEIH010000108.1:0-2560 GCA_035279165.1 Candidatus Nitrosocosmicus sp.
GGATTTCAAGGGGATGCACATTTGGTAGTTTATTCCAATTTTACCAAAGCTAAGAATCCTTTAATTGCAAAGTATTGTGTTTCTACTTTTTCCACTTCCGCGATAAAATCCCTTCGAACTGAAGCACAAGCTAATCCATACTGTATAGATGCTGATTTTGACGGTACATTACATACTGTACAGGCTCCAGGCCTAGTACAAGTCAAAGTCATCGACAGTAATTTTGATACAGTTTATAATGATTGTAAAATTTACATCAATCCTAAAGAATCCAAGTCTTGTCTCTTGGGTTTTGTCAACAAATGAAATTTGGATTATCTAGATGTAGACATTAAAACTGATAACTAGAATTAACCGGTGAAATAATAACAAAAAGGATAAGACCGGTGTTGGAGGAGTTGGGAAAAGTATTGATTGATTAAACTTAGTTACAGATTCACTCGATTTGTCTATCTCCCTCTAACATGCTGAATCATTACATATGTAATGGAAGTTTACTATAACTGCAGCCCCGTCAGCTGGCATTGTAGCGGTGCATTGATTCCATGCGCTGCAAGCGTTCCTTTCGTTTTGGATATTTGCACCTTCAAAAGTCCACATCCAGGGAAGAGGAGCCGACCCTTCTCCTCTTACTTGGTATGTAACCCCAACAGGTATCTCCATTTCAAAATGTGAAACTCCACCTGCTGTTTGGGTTGCGGGAAGGAAGCTTTGCGTTCCATAAATACTCCTCACATATACCACCCCATCATGAAGTGGACAGGGATGAAAATGACAATTAGCCCTTTGAATAGTTGTAATTTTTAAAGTGGCTTTATCCAGATTGGGATTAGAATCTTGAAATATTTCATCATTACATACATCAATTGACTTTGTAATATGGGAGCTAACTTCGTCTTGACAGAACAAATTATTTCCTGACAAGATGCTGTTACCCCCTGAAACTATTTGGTTATGCTGTGTTGATGTTTGTCCTTGTTCTGATTCTTGTTCTGATTCTCCATTTCCACTTTGTGAAAGAGCACTATTCTGAGCATAGGATGATAAAGGCAAATTCATAGAAGCCAGTCCTATGGAAAGCGTAAGTAGCATAAAAAAGGTAGTTAAACCAAGTTTTCGGATATTCAATATTAACAAGAATTGATTTGCAAATATAATGGCTATTGTTAATCATAGCTTGTTGAAATTGCAGAAGAGAATGAAGGTATAATCAAATAGTATTCAATAATGCTACCCAGTGTAGATATCACTTAAATGAGAAAGTTGCAAAAAGGATAAGGCTGTTGTAAGATGATTTGAGAAAGGAAGTTGTCATCCCATACCTAAAAGGGTAACAATATCAGTTCTCAACAATGACCACGACAATAGTGGAAATTTACAACAACATTTGCCCCACTATTTGTCATAATTGCATTACATGTATCTCTTCCTGAACAATCACCTTGTATGTTTCCAAGTTCATATTCCCATTCGTGAGTTCGAGGAGCACCTATAGCATGTATGCTATATGGACCTGATGGGATTGCAATAGTTCTTTCAGTTGTTCCTTCTCTTATATGACTATTTGCTTCATATTGGCGATACGGTTGTCCATTTACAAAGATTTGAACTGCACCATCGGGCCTTGGACAGGCTGTAGGTTCAACGGATGCACAATTTGCTCTTAGCACCGTTTTTATTTTTAAGAGTCCAATACCGGGACCCGGTAGAACTGCTCCATCGGAACACAGGCCTAGATCAGCCTCTGAATTTTCTTGGTCTTGACATGCTAGATTGTTGCCTGATAACACGCTTAAGTCTCCTGAAACAACCTGACCATTCTGGTTTGAAGATTGTGATTGTTTAGTCTCTTGTTCTGATTCACTATTACCACTCTGAGATAATGCATTATCTTGTGCTGTAACGCTTAGAGGCACGTTTACAGAAACAAGTCCTATGGACAAAGTTAGAGCGATAAAGAATGTGGTTAAACTTAATCTTTTTATTGTCAATAACCATTACCATTAAATTTCAAATATAATAGCTATTGTTAATCATAGCTTGTTGATAGAACAGAAGAGAATGAACGGAAAATTAGATAGAATTTATTAATGTTAGCAAATGAGGGTCTGACATCAATTAGATTATCACAAAAAGTTATCAAATCTTTAATTAATTTGCTAACATATCTTCCATATCATAGGTCTCAAATGCTTTTGTGAGTCGGTTGTTTTTTTGAGGATAGTATATTTGAATGCCTCTTTAGTCATATATTAGTCTATTTTCATCCTCTACCTAAATTTCCACTGACAAACTAGATCTTTATGGTCATGTGGTATTTTTCATCTATTAATTAGTAACTATACTATTGCACTATATCTAATACAGCGAAGTTGTAAATTATATAATATAATAAATCGACGTAATAGTTTAATATTTCATTTTTAAACAAAATGGTGCGTATGACATCAAATCATCCCCTATCTGTGCTCATCGTTGATGATGAAATGGAGTTGGCTTCGATTTATAAAAAGTATCTTGGACTGTCAGGATACGATGTCGTATCGTTTACTGATCCTTT
>DATEIH010000109.1:0-29294 GCA_035279165.1 Candidatus Nitrosocosmicus sp.
GATATATTAAATGGCATTATGAATGATTCGGGACAAATCCCTACAACTTCTGATATTAATGGAAACACGAATGCTGTAAGCGAAGATGCTCTAAAAATAATCGAAGAGGCTAGTGCTATTGTCGAACAAAACATGAAGGACAAATTCCCTGATTTACCAAATACTGGAATAGATTCTAAGATCTCAGAAAGTAACTCTTTATATTGAACATACAATCGATCGATACTACTCTAAGGTAGTATCGTTGATAATAGCGTTCAACCTCAATTTTATTCTATAAATGGTAGGGTAGCTATAACCGCTTGCCCGATATTTTTTTATCATGATCTTCCAGTTTTTTAGTCTAACTCTAGCTTGTTTTTTAGTCAATAGGGCAGTCTCCTTCTTGACCAGACTCTTGCGTCCTGGATTCAAGTAACCACCTGCATTTGCTCTGTATCTATTATTTGAAAATCTAAGTCCTGATAAAATAACATCAATGGGTACTTCTTCAAAGTAATTCTTTATTTCATCATATTCAGTTCTCTTTGCGTAAAACTCAATTATGTATTTCCTCATAAACTCTTTCACCATTATTATATTTCAAAACTCGAATTATGAAATATCAGCTATTGCCTTAGATAATTCGAAAACCATTGTAATTGATCTGATCCAGAAAGCTATTTATTTCAATCATCACTTTTGAAAAGGGCTGGATAATCTCCTTGTTTTGAATCGACTCATCATCAATTACAAAATTTTTAAGACCAAATGTAGTTATTATAGGACGGTATGAAATCAGCCAAATGTTATCGAAAGTTGGTTGTATTTTCAATAGTTCGTTGATAGTCTTCGTATATTCAATCTCATCCCCTTTTAAAAATTGAATAATTATTACTTTATCTGATTTTCTTTTTAAATCACTAGCACCCGGAACAAGAATGCTGACTTCGGTATTACAAATATTAATTTTCCTCTGCGATGGTGTTATGGTAATTGCAAGTAAGAAATGCATTAAACCTTCAGCCAATGAGATATAATCAGATTGCGTTAAACTCTGAAGATCATTTGAACTAGCACATTCTTTAAATAATTGTTTGATTATATATTCTGAATTCTGAATGTTACTTTTAATTTTCATTTTAATATGATCTATCCCAAGTTGATCGATCTTTGAGTACAATAATTCCTTCAAGTCCATCTGGTTACCAGTTTACATTAAATGGCTTTCAATATATATTTCAAGAATTGAAAGATAAAGAATTTAATAATCAACGCACGAATAGATTATTTATATTTGTCCAAATATGACAACATATGGTATCCTTATACGCAAATGCAAGATTACACTAAATTTCTCAAGAGGAGAATTATATCATCGGGAACCGGTTTTTATTTTTGTGATAGCAAAGGTAACAGATACCTCGATGGCCTGTCCAATATGTGGTGCAATGTTTGGGGATTTAGCAGTAATCGTATTACTAATGCAATGATCAAACAGATAAATCAGATACCTCACTCAACTATTTTTGGAATAGGAAATAGTAAATCAATTGAATTGTCTAATGAATTCTTAAAATTAGCAAAGGGAATGAACAAGATGTTTTTCACAGACAATGGTTCCTCTGCTATAGAAGCAGCCTTAAAGATCGCTGTCCAATATTGGAATAACCGAGGTTATTTGAAAAAAACCTCATTTTTATCATTAGCTGATGGTTACCACGGTGACACTGTTGGTGCTATGTCGGTAGGTTATGTTGACAGATATTTTAAGAGTTACAAAAGTTTGTTATTTAGTTGTCACCTAATTCCAAATCCCAAAAAGGTAACCCTAGATGGAATAGTAGATTTACAAAAATTAAATTTGGTATTAGAACGGACAGAAAAAATAATTGAAAGACACGCAGATAAAACTGCAGCACTCATTATGGAAAGCGGTGCTCAATTGGCTGGCGGGGTCAATATATATCCAAACGGTTATCAAAAAAGAATCAGCGAATTGTGCAAAAAGCATAACATTTTGTTGATCTTAGACGAAATCGCCACTGGGTTTGGACGACTTGGAAACATGATAGAATACAAATCCCAGAAAAGCATTCCAGACATTGTATGTTTTGGTAAAGCAATAACAGGAGGTTATTTTCCGTTAGCCCTTACATTAACTACCAAAAAAGTATTTCAAGAATTTTCCGGCAATTTAGGAGATCAAAAACACTTATTTCACGGTCACACTTTTGCGGGACACCCAATTGGGTGTACAGCTGTTATCGAAAATCTAAAAATGTACAAAGAATATCACCTTCTGAACAAAATAAGATCAAATAGTAATAAACTTGAGAGAAGGTTAAAAGAATTTCAATCTATTCCAATAGTAAAAAATATTAGATGCAAAGGATTGTTAGCAGGATTCAATCTTGAAGTAAATAGCAAACCCATTACCATGGTAGGTAACATGCCTATTAGCTATTTTGTTATAAGGGAATCACTCAAAAGAGGCGTCCTACTTAGGTCCCTAGGAGGTACAATGATTGTCATACCTCCTTTAGCTATTGACTCAGATTCTCTAAATAAGATAATAGACACTCAACTGGAAATTACTTTAGATATTAATAAAAGAATTACCAATTAAGTGGTAAGATTTTTCAAATTTTTGTAAAGAGTTGCCTTTGATACACCTAATTCCCTTGCAATCATTAATTTAGACTTATTCTGAGATAGGTGAGCAATTAATTCAGCGGTGTTTAACACTTTTCTAGGTCTTCCTATATGTTTTCCCACGGATTTAGCTCTAACAATGCCGTCTTTAGTTCTTTGAACCAGCAACTCTCTTTCCCGCTCTGCAACCCATGTCAGAATACCCAGCATGAGCTTTCGAATGCTTGGTTCAGTTGTTTGAAGAAAAGTTTCCCGCGGAGAGCAGGAGATTAATGGGGAATACTGTTCGATAGCCTTAACAGCTTCCAAAGTATCCCAAAAAGTGCGCCCCACCCTCGAAAGTTCATATACTAAAACTGCATCGACAGGTTCCAATGCTATTATTCTTAAGAGTTCTTGGAATCCTTTTCGGCCAATTGCAGCTGTTTTTCCACTCATTGCAGAATCTTCGAAATAATCCAAGATCTGAAAATCATGTGATTGTGCCCAACCTTGCATAGCTAGCTTTTGATTCAAAACTGTTTGTTCCTCTGTACTCACTCGTAGGTAAGCAAAGGCATACTTCATAACCACTGCTTGTATTGGCGAGTAAAATAAAGATAGTCAAAAAAATACGAGTAAAAGTAGGATAAAGTTTGAGCGGATATAGAAAAAATCAGAGTAAAAAAAACGGTCTACTTCTAAGACGGTATGAAAATCGGTCCTTTTTTAGACGAATTAATATTATCAAGTTCCTGACGAAATTCGTTTTTTACTCAAAATTACGGATAAATTAAAATACTAATATAAGTAAGTCTCAATAAAAAAAGGGATTATCAAATGAGTGATTTGACTAGGGACTTTATCTACCAAAAGATGATTGATGTATTCTCAAATAAAAAAATCAACTTTCAGGAAGCAATGAAATTAATTAATACTGCTGATCTGGATTTCCTGGCAGATTGTGCAAATGCAATTACAGTGAAATTTGGGGGTGACAAAGTTGATATTGAAACCTTAGTTAATGCAAAATCTGGTAGATGCCCAGAAGATTGTTCATTTTGTTCTCAGTCAACTTTTAATACCTCCAAAATTCAAAAATATCCTCTGTTAACCCCAGAGAAGATATTGTCGCAAGCAGAAGAAGCTAAGAATAACGGGGCAAATAGTTTCTGTATAGTTTGTGCTTACAGGTCTCCTCCAGAACAGGACTTCATCCAAATATGCAATACTATAAAGTTAATAAAACAAAGTATAGATATTGATGTTAATACATCTCTGGGTTTTATGACCAGAGATCGGGCTGAAATACTAAAAAAGTTAGGTGTTAAAAGATATAACCATAATTTAGAAACTGCAAAAAGCATGTTTGATAAAATTTGTACTACCCATTCTTATGAAGATCGAATCAACACAGCCAGAATTGTGAAGGAAGCCGGATTGGAGTTGTGTAGTGGTGGGATCATTGGTATGGGAGAAACCACTGAACAGCGGATAGAATTAGGTATTTCTTTACAATCTTTAAATCCTGACGAGGTCCCTATAAATATGTTAATAGGTAGGGAAGGCACCCCCCTCTTTAATAAATATTCACTAACGGAAGAGGAGATAATTAGGACTATTGCAACATTTCGTTTTCTTATGCCTAAAGCTATATTAAAAATTGCAGGTGGAAGAGAAGTTCATCTGAAGCAGAATGACAGAAAGGTCCTAAAGGCAGGTGCCAATGGAATAATTAGTGGAGGATACTTGACTACAAAAGGAAATAAACCTGATGAGGATATTAGAATGATAAAAGAGATTGGGCTCAAACAAAACTAAGTCGTTTTATTTTCTAAACAAGTTAAGAAATTTAAGAAAGGATAACTTATACAGAGAGCTCAGAACTATTGAAGATATCTCAGATTTAGGAAAAGAAATTGGAGCAAATAGCGTAATTAATTTTTCATCTAATGACTATTTGGGTTTATCTAGGAATAAAGTTTTAAGAAAAAGCTTAAGAAATCTGCAAGCTTCAAGAATTTCACAGTGTAGCTCAAGATTAATTTCCGGAAATACTGAAAGTTTAGAAAACCTCGAAAAAGCACTATCCGGACATAGGAAAACTCGATCATCTCTACTCTTTCCAACAGGATTCATGGCAAATTTAGGAGTACTAGGATGCATCTCTGACAAAGGAACTATTATTTTTAGTGATGAATTGAATCACGCGAGCATAATAGACGGATGCAAGTTAACTCCAAGTAAAATTCATCCCTTTT
Organism: Candidatus Nitrosocosmicus sp.; assembly: GCA_035279165.1. GTDB lineage: Archaea > Thermoproteota > Nitrososphaeria > Nitrososphaerales > Nitrososphaeraceae > Nitrosocosmicus. The sequence goes on from DATEIH010000109.1 coordinate 4,875, forward strand.
CTCATAATAATACGATTGAATTAGAAAGATATATTAAAAAGTATGGTAACGAACGAAAAATAATAATAACTGAAGGAATTTTCAGTATGGACGGCGACATGGCCGACTTGACTGAAATTGCCCGTATTTCAGATGAAAATAATTGCTTACTCATAGTTGACGATTCACATGGAGATTTCATCATAGGTAGTAACAATATAAAGGATTATAGTGGAACTCCAAGCTATTTTGGTGTTAATAAAGCAGTAGATATACACATCAGCAGCTTAAGCAAGGGATTAGGTTGTTTTGGAGGTTATGTTAGCTGTTCGAAGTTAATAAGAGACTACCTAATTAATAGATCCAGACCATTTATTTTTACATCTGCACTTCCAGATTCTTTGGCCGAAATAGCTCTGAAGTCTTTGCGGATTGCAAAGCTAGGAAATCTTCAGACAAATTTGTATAATAATATCGAATATTTTCACAAAATAGCCAGTGAACAAAATATTGACATTAGAAAAATTGAAAAAAGTCCCATAATTCCTGTCCTCATTGGGAATGAAAAAAAAGCTTTAGAAGTCTCGAAAAAACTGTTAAGAAAACATTTCTTTGTGCATCCAATACGTTATCCTACCGTCAAACTAGATGAGGCGCGATTAAGAATATCCCTAAATGCAAATCATAATCAAGAAGAAATCTACTCTTTGATAGAAAATATTGCCAAGTTACTGAAAAACTAATGCCATTCACCTCTTATTTCATAATTCGAGTTATGAAATGTTTTTTTATTATTGTTATACCATTAACATAGTAATAATACCATTAACATAGTACCACTATTTTTGAAGTAATAATTTACTTAATCCTCCTTAAGGTAATCTTTTCTTGAATGGCAATAGGAAAAAATATATTTTAAAACAAATCAGTTAGTTTGTTTTGAAAGGAGTAATATTAGCTGGAGGGTTTGGCAAGAGGCTCAAACCGATCACAGATAATCGCCCCAAACCCATGATAGAAATTTTAGGCAAGCCCATTATCGAATGGCAAATAAAACTGTTGTCCAAAAATAATATAACGGAAATTATCATTTGTGTTGGTTATTTGAAAGAACAAATAATAAACCATATTGCAAGTGGAAACAAGTTCAAGGTTAAGGTTGCGTATATGGTGGAAGAGGAACCACTAGGTACTGGTGGCGCACTAAAAAATACTCAGGCTCTCCTAAAGGATGAAAAAAATGGCTTCTTTATGATTAATGGCGACATATTAACTAACATAGATTTTAATATCTTATCACATAAGAACGATTATAACTCTATTGCAGTTGTCCCTTTAAGGAGCCCGTATGGGATTGTAGATTTTAATGACCAACAATTTGTGACTGGATTCAAGGAAAAGCCAAACATCATAGATAAATGGATTAACGCAGGGATTTATTTTTTTAATCAGGAAATCTTTAACTTCTTGCCCGACAAAGGCAATATTGAAACAACAGCATTACCCGCCATGGCAAATGAACAAAAATTGAAAGCAAAGAAGTTTGAAAAATCGTTTTGGAAATCAATTGATTCGCACAAAGATATCGAAGAATCCTCCAAAGAACTATCAAGGATAAATTCAAAGTAAATATGAAGGAAAAAATAGCATATAGTATTGGATCGCTATTAAAATCAAGAGAAATCCTAGAATTTGCTTCAATAGTTGATAGAAATGAAACTGTTCATTCTATATGGGCTCCGGAGTCTTGGGGGAAGGAGGTCTTTTCAGTTCTCGGGGCTATATCCCAAGTTACAAAGAGAGTGAAAATAGGAACTTCTATTGTAAACATCTATTCTAGAACTCCCGCGACAATCGCTATGGGTGGAGTTACATTAGATAACCTCTCCAATAAACGAGCAATTTTAGGCCTTGGTACCAGCACTCCTGTTCTAGTGGAAAACCTTCATGGTATCAAATTTGAAAAGCCAATAGTAAGAATGAAAGAATATATTCAATCAATCAAACGGTTATTAGAATCAAATAAAGTTAACTATCACGGAAAAGCTGTAATTATTAGGAATTTTAAATTACTAGAACACTCAAGGAATGATATTCCTATCTATGTTGCTGCTGTAAATCCAGGAATGATTAAGGTTGCTACAAAGTATGCAGATGGAATCATACTCTATTTAAAACCAAAAGATGAATTAAGGATGACTATAGATAATATTAATTCCGAAAATCAAAATCAAAAATTTAGCAGGGCTTTTGTGATTATAACATCAGTTTCAAACAAAGACCCGATTAAGGCTTCTCTTAGAGCAGCTAGAACTTTGGCCTTCTACATATCAGTCAGTAGAATCTACTATGATTCATTGCTTAAAACAAAATACAAGTCAGCGGTCGAAAGGATTTACAATGATTACAACAAGTATGGTTTAGCCGAATCAATTAGAAACATCACAGATGAAATGCTTGATGATTTTGTCATTGCAGGTTCTATAAATGATTGCAATAGTCAGATCAAACGCTGGAAAAAAATCGGTATCGATCTACCGATCCTACAAATTAATCCTGTAAAAGATACCAACGGCAATCTTAACTACAAGGATTTTATAGAATTATGGAAATAGCAATTGATTCTTCCAATACTCAAAAATTTACAAAGACTTCAGATCTTACACCTGCTGAGTTAGCTAGCAAATCCATAATAGCTTTACTTAGAAAGACGCTAATTCAAAAGACTGAAATAGATGGTCTAATAGTATCAAGTAGTTCTAACGATCTATATTTAGGTAATATAGTATCAGAGATGATAGGCATCAGGCCAAGATTTTCTACCAAGATAGAAAATTTATGTAATTCAGGAACTAGTGGTATTATGTTGGCTTACTCGTTAATAAAATCGGGATTATGTAATGCAGTAGTAGTAACAGGAGCAGAGAAGCAGGATAGTCAAGGGAACAAACTAACATGGGATAGTTCTCGCGGACAGTACGATATGCCAATTCATTGGGCATCACTATATGCCCAAAACCATTTTCGAAAGTATAGAACAACGGAAGAAGACCTAGCTATAATTTCTTTGAAAAATCATACTAATGCAAATAAAAACAAAAATGCTTTTTTTTACGACAAACAATTTACTTATTCATCTATAATTGATTCAAAAATGATGGTAGAGCCTTTAAAAAAGTTTGACTGTTGCTATCCCTGCGAAGGAGCGTCGTCAATTCTCCTTTTGTCAGAAGAAATGGCAAAGAGAACTGAGGTACCCATTTGGATTAAAGGTATTTCCCAAAATAACCAAGGTGCTTCCTTCGGATCTATAACTAATGATCTTGACTCTATAATATCAACGAAAATAGCAACAAGAGATGCGTTTAAACAAGCAAACTTGGATCCAAAAAATATTGATATAGCGGAGATACACGATGCATTTACAATATTAGAGCTCTTGGCCTACGAAGACATTGGATTCATAAAAAAAGGTCAGGGAAAAAGATTCATACAAGAAAGCACAATTTATACAAATGTGAGAGGAGGGCTACTTGGATGCGGTCACCCTATAGGTGCAACTGGGATTGATCAGACCAACGAAATAGTGCTTCAATTACAGGGAAAGGCAGGTTTGAGACAAAAAAAAGGTTGTAAATATGGTCTGGTTCACAATATGGCCGCCGCAGGTACCTCGACAACGGTAATAATTCTCAAAAAATAACTCAGGATGAAGTTAATTGATAAAATTATTAGTAACGCCGAGAGAGGCATATTGATTACTACATATTGTTTCAATTGTAAAATTCACATCTGGCCGCCTAATTATTATTGCAACTCCTGTCTGAAAAAAACTGGTTTTAGAAAAATCACTAAAAAAGGTATCCTTCGTGAAAAATCGCTTTCTAATGTTCCCGACTCAATAGGATATTATGGTATAGGCGAATTTTCGGGTATACGATTGATTGGAAGTGTTGATCAACGTGTAGTACCTGAAGATAGAATAAGAATTTCCAAGATCGGTATTAAAAATAACAAATTAAATTTAGAATTCTCCAAAATAAAAATTTAAAGAATAAAATAATTATTAACAACATATGTACAATGATTATTTATGGGTTATGAAGGGTATCTTAGTGACAGAATGCTGATGAGTAGAGACGCATTGAATCGGAAACAGATCAAAATAAAAATCATCGAAGACGATGAAAGAATTCGTGACTTCTCCAAAAATGGGGACAGGGTATTAATAAAGAAAATTTTATTGATAATTCAAAATCTGGAAACAGAGGAGATAGAAGAAATAGAACTAGATATAGAAGCGCTTGAAAATAGAATGAAGAAAGAAAGACTATTCACATCCTCAAATAGGTGGGTTCCTAGAATAGATATTAAGAATAATTTTGTTTCAGGGAGCAGACACATTTATTTATTATCCGATGCAATAGCATTAGACATAGTTTCGTTTTAATTTTAAAGAAGCGCCGCTGATCAGACTCGGACTGATGACCTACTGGTTAACAGCCAGTTAAGCTTCATAATGCATCCATCATGAATTTGCTCTACCAAGCTGAGCTACAGCGGCACTATGCTAATAAAAATTGCAAAGAATAAATAAATGTTATGTTTACTGCTATGTTATTCTTGTGAAGAGCTGAACTTTATGACAAAATTGACTTATTCTAAAAATATTATTCAAATCACTTGTTCATGCAATTCTAGGCCCTGGAGTATATGTATACCCCATCAAGAAACACCCTAGAGTCTTTGTTTCTTATCTTTGTAGATGATTCTATATTTGCGGCCGTTTGAGATACATGTTCAATATTAGGTCCCGTAATCAAAATATCATCACCCTGTACGGTAACCTTAGTATCCTTTCCAAGTATCTTTGACACCCGTGCTGATCGTTCCCCAAAAAAGTTTTCAATAAATACCTCATGGCCCTTAATTTTGACGGATATAGGGAAGTGTGCAAACACTATTTTTAATTTATATGTGAACCCCGCTGTAGATCCCTTGATCATATTATTAATGAGGCTATGCACTGTATTGACCAACGCATAATCGCTTTTCCTATTTCCATATGATCTTATCGTAACTTTTTCTTTACTAATTTCTATCAATGCTGGAATTTTTGTAAAATCCTTTTCCACTTTTCCATTTGTCCCAGTTGCTGTGATAAGGTTCTGATCCTTATTAATCGATACTCCTTCTGGAATAACGATCTCATTAGTATAAAATTCTGGCTTAGTAGACATAACCTATTAGTGCGCCTCCTAAGCCTTCATTTTGGGCATCATGGTGAGACATAATTCCTTTACTGGTAGATACTATTAATATACCCATATTATATGATGGAAGAAACTGTCGTTCCCAATCTAAGTATCGATCCTTTTTCACACTAAATCTAGGAGTGATGATTCCACATTTATTAATTTTCGCCAATAGTTGTATTCTAAACTTACCCATTCTCCCGTCATCGACTTGTTCGAATTCGCCAATGTATCGTTGCTTTTGCATCACCCTTAAAACTTCACTTGAGAATTTTGATGCGGGCAAAACTATGCATTCTCGTTTTCTCCGCATCTCATTATTATACAAAGTAGTAAAGAGATTAGATAAAATATTTAATGCTGGCATTCTATAATCACCTACTCGTATTTCCTAAATCCTAAAGAGAAGGCAACTTCTCGAAAACATCTCCGACATAGCATAAGATCATAAGAACAAATCATTCCACTGAAGGACCCACACCTTTTACACCATCGGGTACCTTTGCCGTGAGCCAACTTTTTCCTTCCAGTGAGGGCATAATCTCTTATTTTTATTTTCAATTGACTTCAACTCCAAATTGAGCCTTGAAAAATTCAATTGACTCATCCTTCGTAATTTTATGACTCTTGCCGATCCTGTGTGGGTTTCTCCTTCTTGAAATTCTGTAACCGGGCCTAGTCAATGCCGCACAGACATCCATCCCGAATATACCGATGTCAGGATTATACTTTGTACCGGGAATATCAATGTGTTCATGGATTCCAAATGATATATTACCATTGTTATCAAAAGATGAAGTCTTTATCACATTCCTCTTTGATTCCATTATTCGTCTTAAAAAGTTTGTGGCATCAGTTCGTCTCAAGGTAACCATTGCACCTATAGGTTCGCCTTTGTGAATCCCAAAGTCTCTCACGCTTTTTTTTGCACCTCGCACACTGGGAGTTTTCCCGGTTAGTTCAGATAAAGCATTCTTAGCTTTTTCAACAGGGTCTCCAGATTTACCTACACCAATATTAATTACCACTTTAGATACATGAATCTCTTTCATAGGATTTATCTTACTTTCACTCATTAACCAACACCTCTAATACAGGTTTTTCAACGCCTACAGGCATTACTATATCCACAGGTAACTCCACGGTTTTTTCATCAAGTGTTAGCACTACTCTTTTAGGTAGGGAAAACATACCATCCTTAATTTCTTCCACCTTTCCAATTTTGCCTGCGTTTTCACCCTGAACTACAAGGATATAACATCCATTTTCGAATTTTATATGTTGTTCTATATTTATTACAGGAATCGTTACCAAACAGGAATCACCAACATTCATATCCTTATTATCCGAAATTAAGGTCTTACCATCATGAAATCCATATTGGATCTTGTTTCCTCGATAACTCACCTTACTTGTGATTTTTAAAAGTTTAATTGTCTTTTCTGTAGTTTTAGTAGGCACAAGTAATTTGGATCCTTTAGGTACCATTCTATATGCTATTCCACTTGGTACTATCTCTACAATATCCATAATTCCCACACCAAAGCGCCCATCTCTTCTGATTCTACCATCAACTTTGATCTGTCCTGAGTTTAATATCCTCTTAGCTTCAGCCATATTTGAACACAAATGCAGAACGTCGCGTATCAATACCCCCATTGAGTAGCATTTTGTTTTAGCATACGGGCCAGGCCTAGGTGCAAGAATGAAAGGGGATTCTTTACGTTTGATATCCCAGAATTTAGGTGCCATTTGTCTTTTTAATTTAGTACTACCGCTCTTTCTTACCACTAATTTTCACTTTTTTTCCTCATTTTTTTCAGGTGTATTCACTGTTTCTTTTCTTGATGATTTATTAATTTGTTCCTGATTTCCGATTTTATTTTTTCGATATTTGTCATCTAAGTGTAATGAAGTTATACGAACGTTGGAGGCATGAATTTGAACTTTCACTTGTCCGCCCTTGATTTTTTCTCTTTGAACACCTTCTATACTTAATCTTCCCTTTACAGTATTTAATTTCTCAACTTTTCCTTCTACCCCCTTATATTCACCTCGCATGATTTTGACTGTATCACCTTTAACTACTCTCATACTCTTTGTATTGTGGTCCTTCCTGAGGTTATTGGACAAATTAGAACATATATTATTTGATTTTCTTTTCATTTTTTTCACCTATATGATCATAGACGCTAAGTTGGCAATTCTTGGCCACTTTTCAGCAGCTTCCGCAGCTACGGGCCCCTTCAAATCGGTTCCTTTAATTTCGCCTTCCGTTGTAACCAAGACCGCCGCATTATCTTCAAAAGATACTCTAACACCGTTCAACCTCCGAATTGGATATTTCTGTCTGACTATTACAGCTCCAAAAATTTGTTTTCTGAGTTCGGCTGGCCCTTTTTTTACAGTTACAGTTACAAAGTCACCGACGGCGGCGGCAGGTAGTCTTGAATGTCTTCCTTTATACCGTGTAACTTGAGCAATTTGAAGTATTTTGGCACCGGTGTTGTCTGCGCAGACAAGATTTGCATATAGCGGAAGTGCTCTCGTAACATACGGTCTAAATTCCTCTACTCCTCTTGAAGATACTGCCCTTGATTTAGATGACAAGTTTATTCACTTACCTCCACTACAGCAAACGAAATGGTTTTGGATAAAGGTCGACATTCTGCAATTTTGACTTTGTTTCCGTCAGTCACATCCATGCAGTCAGAGATGAAAGCATGGATTTTGGATTTGCTTCTTTCATATCTTTTGTATTTATCCACAAATCTAGAATACTCTCGCTCAACTACAACCATATTTTTTCCTTTATGACTAACCACCGTCCCTACTATCATTTTTCCTCTTAGTGAAAGTGAGCCGCAAAACGGACAATACCTGTTTGTACATGTTTTTTTTGGAGCTTTTACTTGGATACCAATATTTTTAGCCATGATAATCACTTTAATATGTTAGCTAGTTCCTCTGGTCTGCCTAATAATCGCTTGCCATCTATTGTACATGTTCGACCATCATGACAAATTTCATATTCACAAATTTCATTTTTTGGAATCCTTATGATCTTCTTGTCCTCTTTATTCGTCAAGAATATCATATTCTTTGTTTCGTTTACAATAACTCCTACCCTGTTCGAATTATTTATATTTCTAGATTTGGTAACATTAACAATTCTACCAAAATACTCGTTTGATTGTATAATATTACAGGCCTGCATTTTTCATTTCTTACCTCCACTTCTTTCATTCATTAGTGTGAGGATCCTAGCTATATCCCTTCTTTTCCATCTAATTACTCCAGCTTCTTTCTTTAAAGTTCCCTTAATTGACTCTGAACGAAGCTTGGCTAAATCAACCTTTAAATCACTTAATTTATCCTTTAGATCGTTATCGTTAAATTGTCTTAACGTTTTAGTCTTATTTCTTGACAATTATTTATTTATCTCCCCAGTATTTTCTAATATTTCTTTCTGTTCTTTTGCTTCACGAGGAACTACCAAATTACTTTCATTTGAGTCTGGCAAATTCTCATTATCTGGCGGGTATTTTTGATTGTTGTGTTCTTTAAAATTAGTTATGAGTTCAAATTCTGGTGGGGAGGCATTTTTTATAGCAATCTTCAGTCTAATCCCCATTATTCCCATTTTTGTTAAAACATGTGTAATGCCTTCACGGACGACTTTATCAGCCATGTTGCCACTTTTTGGTATTATCCCAGAAGAATGTTTCTCAAAATGTGCCCTTTCACTACGTAACTTTCCGGAAATTGTCACTTCCACACCGAGAGCACCAGCATTCTTTATGGTATTCACTGTCCAAAGCGCGGCTCGTCTGAAAGCAGTTCCTCTTTCAATGAGTTGGGCTAACCTGTTGCACATTATCTTCGGATTTAATTCAGGTACTTCTACCTCAACCACCGAAATTTGTGGATTGGTCAACCCAAATTTTACTTCCAGCTTTGATGTAAGATCTCTAATACCGCTGCCTTTTCTTCCAATAACAAGTCCAGGTCGTGTTACATATAAGGTTAGTCTAGTTCCCAAAGGTGATTTCTGAATATCAGCTCCTCCAAATCCGGCATCCTTTAATTCCTCTTTTAGAAATTCATCCAATTCACTATTGCGATAATTATTTTTTAACACATTTTTGATTGTATTCATTTAGGATGACCTGCCTTCCATAGCCACAATTTCGACATGAACAAGGGTATCATATTTAGGACTTGCTCTTCCCATAGCTCTGGGTGTAAATCTTTTCAATTTTGTTCCCTTATGTACGACTACGGAAATGATTTTAAGCCTATCTAAATCCATTCCCTTATACTCTGCATTAGATTCTAAGTTATCTAGTAGCTTCAAGAACTCAAAGGTTGATTTGTGTGGATATCTACCGGAGCAAAAACCATCTCGGATATTTGATCGATGAGCTACTTCATTGTTGTATCTCCTGTATGGTACTGCTATCTTCTTAATTAAAACATCCTCTAGGAACTCCCTTGCTTTTTCAATGCTTTTGTTGTTTATAGATATAGCAATTTCTCTGGAATGTTTATGTGAGATAGATTTGTCCCTTATCGCTGCCCTCACATGTCTTGACTTTTCATACTTTTGAAATGAATAAGAATAATCTGGCATTTACATCACTTCAATGGAACATACAAGCTTGAACGTGATGAACCAACACCAGGTGCTCCATGTTGAACTCGCTTATTAGTGATAGCATATTCGCCCAAATAATGACCTACCATTTCTGGTTTTATTACGTAAGAGACAAATTCTTTTCCGTTATGGACTAAAACTGTCAGGCCGATCATGTCCGGCAAAATAATCATGTCTCTGAGATGTGTTTTCAATTGACCTTTTAGTTTACCATCCCTTGCTAGTTTCAAATCTTCCCGGAATTTTCTCTTCTCGTCATTCATATATGTGGAAAGCCTCTTGTCCAAGGACCGTCTTTGCCTTGAATTTAACAGTGGCATGAGGGTTTCGATGGAAAGCTTTTGAATTTGCTCCCCTGAATATCCTTTGAATTTAAATTCACGCACCATTTTTTACAATCTCCTACACATTCTTATTAATTCAGTCTTTTTAGCATAATTCTTCATATTTTACACCAAACCTAAATTAGTTGCAAGTTGCCTTGCGCCATCCACATTCTTGAATTTCATAATTGCTTTCTTACCTCTAATGGTATTAAAAGTATTTACTTCGCTAATCTCTGCTTCATAAATTATTTTCATAGATTTAATGATTTGACCTTTGGTCGCCTTATTATGGACGATAAAACTAAGTTTATTCTCCTTTTCTATAATATTAAAAGTTTTTTCGGTCACATAAGGCTCGAGGATAATCTTACTTGCAAGATCTGCATTGATCTCAATTTTTTTATTATATAAAACCTTATTCATGTCACGTTCTCCAGAAGAATATTTTTTGGAATTTTTAATTTACTCAATTCATCCAATGAATTTTGCGAAAAAACAACTAGCCTTATTGGTCTTGCACCGGGTGCTAGGTCTAATACACTTAATTCCTTTACACTTTTTACACCAATTCCAGGTATAGATTTATCTAACTTCAACAACTCACATTCGGTATTACCTACTACTATCAATGCACTTTTTCCAACACGGTTAGGACGCCCTCTTCGTTTGGCCTTGCCTGAACGCTTCTTGATGGAATGTTCGACTCTTTTAAGATCTTCTTCTAAACCTATTAATTTTAAAATGTCAAGCAAAGTTTTGGTTTTGCCCACATTCTCAATATCATTAGTTACTACAATGGGAAAAGATGTTATACCTTCTATCGAATGACCTCTACTAGTTACCAGTTCGCTTTGCCGAGTAGACGATATAGCAGAGAGAAGAGCTACGTTATTTTCCTTCTTGTTTAGTTTTTTATAGGTTACCTTCCAGGATTCCGGTGGATGTGCAAGCCTGCCTTTTCGAACACCTGCCACTCCGGCAGCCTGCCCTGCACGAGAAAATCCTTCTCCCTTAGCTCTCGCCAGTCGGGCGATGCCTAATCCAGTATTTCTAGATTCAGCACTGACGATTTCTCCAGCAGCTGGATACCTACCTTGTCTTTGAAAACGGTGTGAATACAGGTTTACAAAGGCTTTCTTAATAATCTCAGGACGATACGGAAAATTAAATATTATTGGAAGATCTATATCTTCGATTTGGTTACCTTTTACATCGAATAATTTAGTTTTCATTTATACAATTACCTCCAACACCTTTGGTTCGCTTATTTTTGATTGCTTGCTCCTTATTGGCTGTCTAAGCTTTACTAATCTCTTGGGTACGCCGGGTATGGTTCCTCTAATTATCATATAATCCCCATCTACCAACCCAAAATGTTTGAATCCCCCTTTGGGATTAATATTTACTAATTCAGTATTTTCGGAATTTGACATCACTAGGATCCTTTTGTTATATTCGGTGCGCTGGTGAAACCCCCGTTGTCCCTGTCTTGCCACAGTATACATTACGACTGCCGGTGAGATAGGGCCCAATGTACCAACCGCTCTAACACTTTTCCTTGATTTGTGTTGTTTCCTTTTAACACCAAATCTAGTAATTGGACCTTCAACCCCCTTTCCTCTAGTAATTCCATGAACATCGATATTCTGTCCTGTTTTAAATACATCAGTAACTCTCACTTCTTGACCTAGCTTGGATTTTAAGAATTCAAACTTCATCTGATTATCACCGCCCGACACTGGAATTTCGTAAATAAATGGAACTTTCTGAGATATTCCAATTTTGTTTGGAAACACCGCGACGACCGCGGTCAAGTGCTTTACAGATCCGATCAATCCTTCAGCTTTTCTTAATCCATCCTCAGAATATTTGGTTTTGTATTTTGATGATAAATCTTTAATGCTATCTTTAGAATATACATCAAATATTGCATGCTTACCATAACCGTCTTCAGAATAACCTCTAATTCCAACTATTTTTAAAGGAGGTAAAGATATTACTGTAGAATGATTCATTAATGGTTTACCATAATTTGGAGTTTTCTCCTTATCGTCAATTGTCATTACTTGAATTTGACCTACTTTAAATCCGGCAAACCCTACCAAGCCAACATTATCGCGACTAATATTTTTGGGCCAAGTTCTAATTCTAGCTTCTAAGCTTTGAGCTCTGGCCCGTGGTCGAAATGCAATGCTACCTCTCCGTGGTGTGCTATATTTTCGGTGACCCATAGATACAAAAAATTTTTCTGATCCCTTTAATAAGTTTATTATCGCATCCAGTCAGTTATATATCTGGAAAACAAATATTCAGGATAGACAAAACACAGTAAATCGACTCCTCTAACCTGACTGTCTGAGTACCTTGATTTGGAAAGAAATTATATGAATAATATTTGGAAATCTCTATTTTCTCCTTTGGTAAGATAGAATTCAATCCAAATTTAGGTGATCCAAAAACAACTAAGATTGAATCATTGTTTACGCGTCTATTCACCTTCGAAAACTCATTATCATAAGGGTTAAAGTACTTTGAATATTTGGAAGTTAGAATAATATTTGGTGTGGGAAATTTTTCCATAATATTTTTCAATTCTTTTATTTGAAAGACATTGTAACCCCAATATTTTTCTGTTATAAAGTTTTTTTCAATGTCAATCGCATTAATATAATTTTTATGTTTTAGTAATTTTACGTTGACTTTTTTACCACTATGCTTAAATTTTCCTTTGTATTCGATAGGATATTGTAATCCAACATCGACAAAATACGCGTTATGTCTCTTTTCAACAACACCAACTCTAATTTCGCCAGTCTTGATATTACTTATTTCCACCTTATCTTTATGATGATGTGATCTTATTGGATGAAGCTTGCCAACATGTTTCAAAATATCGAGTTTAGGATAAATTTTTCTCCTTAAGTATTGAGGCGTATCAAGGTATTCAAGGATGGTTACCATAAACTGGAGATCGTCCTTGCTTGTACCCAATAGTTTATCATGATAAATAAAGATATTGTTAACTCTAAAAATCGATAATGCTCTTGCTAGTTGGAAGATTTTCAGTGTTTTATCAATTTCTGTTGAAACATCATACAAGAATGAGTCTGGGATTGAAACATCAAATCTGAAGGAAGCGGAAATATCGTTCACCCTGCATTTACCAATTCGGACACTGCTCCTTCCAAATACCCCTCAGATCCAAAAAAACTATATCTTAATATTCCCTCTTTATCTATAACTATAGAAGAGGGTGTTCCCCGTAATCTATAAGTCTCAAAAGTCAATGCCGAAAATTCCTTATTCTGTAAATAATTTCGTACTTTGTCGATTAGTTCTGTTTTATCTTTGTCAGAAAAGGTAGAAAAATCAGAAAAATATATTTCAATAAAATCAAAAATCATTTTGTCTGAAACTTCGACTGGCATTCTTATAACTTTATCAAAAGCTACAGGAAATGGTATCTTATAATATAACTTATCTGTATCAACCAACTTCCCGTGTTGTTTTAATGCCTTAAAAGTCTCGCCAACTACTTTATTTTCTGATAGTAGAAGTTCAAGGTTTTCTAAGGTGTTTTTGTCATAATCTTCAAATGCAGTTGCAACTCCCAACACTTTGACATTTTTATCCTTAAATTTTTCATAAAGAGAAATTGCCTGCGGAATTCCATATAAAAAACACCCTGGACAATTCACTTGAAATACTTCAATAACAACCACATTTCCAGCCAATTTATCAATATCTGTTGGTGTACCTTGCACCCATTTAGAAAGTTGCAGATTAGGTGCTTTGGAACCAATTTCTATTGCCATTAATAATCAATGTTTCAATAAAATAGGATTTATTTAAATTGTCTTGTCTTAGATCAAATAGTATTCTGGTAATCTAAATTAAATCACGTTAAGATTGACTTTCATTATCTTGAACTTGTTTTGAATAAATTTCTATTTCTTCTAACGGCATCATTCGCAAAGTTCTTGATTTTGAATCAATCACAGCCAATCTTATATGTTTAGTACCAGTTTTTTCTTCGCTGACCATGAAAATAGATTCGATGGCAAGGACACATGCCTTATCGAGACTAATATCATTCCTATAATTCTTTTCCAAATGTTCAGTTACTTGTTCGCTCCCTGCACCTATTGCTACCGCATCGTACCCTATATAAGTACCACTTGGGTCAGTAAGATACAAGCCGATTCCATTCTTGTCAACACCAGCCAATATCAATGCAACCCCGAAGGGCCTAGCTCCTGCATATTGGGTGTACTGTTGAGCCATATCGGCCAAGTTTTTGGCAACACCTTCAACGTCAACTACTTCATCATAGATAAGTCGGTTGCTTTGGGCAAAAAATCGTGCATGGTCAACTTGAGTCCGAGCGTCTGGAATATACCCTGCTGCGGCAAGACCTATGTGATCATCTATCTGAAATATTTTTTGAGTTACATTAGATATTTGCAATTTTCTCGTTTTTTCTTCTACTGCAAGGATTACACCATCTGTGCTCTTGATCCCTAGAGCTAAAGTGCCTCTCCTAACGGTTTCGATTGCATATTCAACCTGATATAAACGCCCATCAGGTGAAAAAACAGTTATTCCTCTATCATAACCTGCTGCTGCTGGTAACAAATCAACTAAATTACTTCTAAATCTTTATTTATAGTTACCTTATTTAAAAAATAAAGGATTATTTAACCAACAAAATGAATATAGTTGGCTAGTTGTTAACGGAAGAAATTCAATTTTGTGGCCACAAGAATATTCGTTCACTGCATCCACGAACAATCGAAATCACCAAGGATCCTAACTTAGGCCTCCAAGGAGATTGTATTATAGGAGTTAGCGCAACCAAATCCTGCTCTGATCTCACGAGTATTATGAAAAACAAAATCAGGAACAATGATTCATTATTAGAGATAAATTTGGTTGTTGAACCGTTTTCCTTCAAAATACAAGGTACTGGAAATAATAACCTTCCCCTTACCAATGTTCATGATATTGTTTTAAGAAAAAGCAATTTTATATGTAATAGGACGCTTTGTATAGGTTGTAATGTTAGTGCCTTACACATTCCAAGAAAAATGGTAGAGTTATTGAAAGATCCGACCAAACAAGGGCTATTGATCATAAGTGTAGAATAGGTAACTATGGCAACAAGTGTTTAAATGATTAAAGCTGCTTAGTGAAAGTAGCTCCGGTTATGCGTTCGTAAGCGTCAATGTACCTGTTAGACACTTTATCGATTATATCCTCAGGTAACTTTGGAATACTTGGTTTTAAATTATTATTAGTGCATTTTTCTACTTCTTTCCTGAAGCCTATTTGCTCTAACCAATCTCTTAATATTTGTTTGTCATAACTGTCCTGAATCTGTCCAACCTGATACTCACCTTCATTCCATATTCTAAATTCATCAGGACCAATCGAATCGGCCAGCATTATTTCTCCTGTCTTTGGATCTTTTCCAAATTCAAATTTGATATCAGAGAGTAAAAATCCGGAACCAGAAACGATCGTATTTACTTGAGAAAATAAGTCCATAGACTGTTTTTTTAATTCCATTAACTCTGTTTCACTTGCTAACCCATTCTTAAGAATTTGTCTTTCCGAGAGAGGCTTATCATGTTGGTCAGATTTAGTTGTTGGATCAAACATAAGGCAAGGCAATTTTGAAGCTAGTTGCAAATTCTTATTTGCGAAATATTCCTCGGTACCAGAAATATCTATAGCATTCTGAAGATACCTGGAATATAAACTTCCATATAAGTATGATCGTACTACACACTCTATCGGAATCATTTTTAGCTTCACAACTTCAATCTTATTAGGAGATATTCTTCGAATAAAGTGGTTTTTCCCTTTTAGGATCTTAAACCAAAAAAGTGCGAAATCACAAAGTACTTTTCCTTTAAAAGGAATTTTATCATTTAATATAACGTCAAAGGCAGATATCCGGTCAGAGAAAGAAAAAATTAACGTGTTATCATTGGTTTCGTAAATGTCCTTTACTTTGCCCATCCTGATTAGCTTCAACTGGATAAACTCTTCACAAGTTAATTATAAGTCTTAAAATGATTAGTTAATATACAGTGTACTCATTTGATCGTTAATTCGATTGAGAAAATCATTTCGCAAATGGTATCGTTTGAGGATCCGCATGAGGCTAATAGAACAGAATTCAAATCGAAATGTAAAAAATTTTCATTAACAAGAATTTGCTGAGAATTTAGGCAATACTTTAGAAATACAACAAAGTCGTACATATGCATACTTTATCGGATTTTAGAAGAAATTAAGAAAAGGGTATGAATTGCAGGTCTAATGAAATAGTATAACTTAGTATGCCTTCATAAGTACTGACCGGGTCGACCGCGAATTTGGATAATTTGAGGTAAACGAATAGTGAATTCGAAAAATTAAAAGCCGATTAGCGAGATCAAGTATTTTTCCATTTGTAGTACACAGTTCCTGCCTTGCATGATGCAGCTAAATCTGTATTCGCATAAGTAGATTCAACCTCCAGTTCAGATAATAATGAGTCTATGATTTGCTCTTCATTTTTAGACTCTGCAAAGCGATTAATAATCTCCTCCTTAGAGAATTCTATATTTTTATTTATTTTTAAAAAACTAAAAAATTCATCTTTGTTAAGCATTTCAAGTTAATAAGACCTCGAGATTCATAAATTTTTGCACTAAATTTAATAAGGAAAAGAATTTATTGAAAAAAATTAGCAGTATTACAATTATTGGATTTGACAAAATTTCTTCCTCTGCTGCTACTAATAGTCTTGATTTATTTCACTGAAAGCAATTTTTATGTGATTTGTGCTGAAAGAGAAAATATAGTATTTAATGAAAACAAAGCTGATCTAAAAAGTAGTAGACTTGATATCAACAACACGTTCTCACTTTCAGGATTCCTGGTTTCAACTTTGAACACATCTCTAATATCAAGCACTGGATCCAGCGAAAATACTCAATTTATTTCGTCTGCACCTAATCGTACAAATATGGAAAATTCAATTCAAGACTCAACATCCGGGCAACGGCTTGATGATGTATTCAGAATAAATGATCCATTGTCAACCCTGAACTCTAGTCATGTCTCGCGTGAAAGCAACAAAGGAATAGATCAGTTAAATCAGACCGATAACTTATCTAATAATTTGGTTTCGATGCTCTCAGATATTATTATTCAATCGATTGAAAAAGGAAATCCAACCATTGATAACGATGAAAATAAAAGTGCTCCTGGTCGCCTTCTTAATCAGAATATTTCAACAATAGTTTCGGGTAATTGGAAGATGAATGTTAATTCATCAAAGGTTGATTTTTTTGATTCAAAATTTGTAATGATCACTTCGGATGCAAAGGGATTTCACTGGCATACAATTACCAATTTCAATGGCAATGGAGAGACATTTTTTGGAACTGATGATAGTATATTCATCGATGGCACAGTAGACTTTTTTACTGATGATAAATTAGTATCTGGAAATAGCAGAGTTGTATTCATGATCAATAATTTTGAGTTACTTCAAATTATTTTCCTAGATAACAAAATAGCAGATCATTTTCATAATTTTCCACTCTACGGGATTATAGACTCTATTGAAATAAAAAATTAGGCAAAATTCTTTTTCATATACTTAGGTATAGCAGCGGTTATAGCCCCCTCCGACGCAGATCTTACTAATGTGGCATATTTTGCTAATGCTCCCGACCGATACCGATTCTTTATTGGTTTAAACTTCTTGTTCCTATTAGCAAATTCTTTCTTTGAAATCTTGAGATCAATAGTATCTTTGAGTAAATCGATCTTGATTTTGTCACCATTTTTGATTATTGAAATTGGTCCACCAACCATCGCCTCCGGAGATATATGACCTATCATAAATCCGCGGGTTGCCCCAGAGAATCGACCATCAGTAAGCATAGCAACTTTTTCACCTAACCCTTGCCCCACTATGGCGGCCGTCACAGCAAGCATTTCCCTCATTCCTGGTCCACCCTTTGGACCCTCATATTTTATAACGACAACATCACCCTCGCTGATTCGTCTTTTAGAAACAGCATCATATGCGGACTCTTCTGATTCATAAACTTTAGCAACTCCCTCAAAATTATCCTCTTTCAATCCTGCAATTTTAATTACAGCACCCTCTGGAGCTAAATTTCCAAATAAAATTTTTAAGGTTCCTTCCTGATGTATCGGATTGTCGACAGTCCGAAGAATATTTCTAAATTCAGCTTTCTGTTGTTTATAGTAGGACTTGGATTTGCTAAAGTCATATAACTCGAGATTCTTTTTCATTGTCTTACCGGTAACAGTCTCTACGTTCCCATTTAAAATACCTTTATCTAGCAATGATTTTAAAATTACAGGAATGCCCCCAATATTATCTAAGTTCAACATTACGTAACTCCCTCCTGGTCGCATATTTGCAATATGAGGCGTCTTCTTTCTAATATACTCAAAATCCCGTATATTCAAGTCGATTCCTGCTTCACGAGACAGTGCTAATAGATGAAGTATGGCGTTAGTAGAACCTCCTATTGCGTTTGCCATCATGATCGCATTTTCGAAAGCTTCATAAGTCATTATATCCCTTGGTTTCAGATCATTTAGTAAAAGATGATCAATAGATTTACCAGTGTCGAAGCAAATTTTGTGCCTTTCTTCGCTTTCCGCCGGCGGCGTGGCACTACCTGGTAACGCCATCCCCAAAGCCTCGCTTATGGAGGCCATGGTATTAGCTGTATACATACCAGCACATGATCCAGCTGATGGGCAGGCAACATTTTCAAGACTTGTTAATTCTTCTAAGCTCATTTTGCCAGCATCATACGTTCCGACTGCTTCATATACATCTTGAATCGTAACCTGATTGCCGTTCCAATTGCCCGGGAGAATTGTGCCGCCATAGACGAAGATAGAAGGCAAATTGAGTCGAGCCATGGCCATTAATGTCCCCGGCAAGCTTTTATCACATCCAGAAATCCCTACAATAGCGTCATATTGATGTGCTCTTATCATTACCTCAATCGAATCGGCAATGATCTCCCTGCTAACAAGAGAAGATTTCATACCCTCGTGACCCATTGCAATGCCATCGGAAACAGCAATAGTAGTAAATTCTCGAGGGGTGTTTCCAGAATCCTTAACACCTTCCTTTGATTTTTGAGCGAGCCTTCCCAAATGAATATTGCAAGGCGTTGCCTCATTACAGGTACTGCATACTGCTACTAACGGCCTACCAAGATCATCGTCTGAGAGACCCATTGATTTATACATCGCCCTATGAGGAGCGCGAGAGGCACCCTCGACTGTTTTTCTGCTAGGTAGAATCATTACAAATATCTAGATTGAATTTACAAAATAAAAACCTAATTCTTTCTTGTATTGTGATGACACTACTCCAAAGTAGCTAATATTTTTATAGAATCCAAACCCTCGAACTTGAATATTGTCTCACACATACCACACTCTATGCTATTATTATGCAACTCATTTGAAGAAATCTCATTAAGGTATTCGCATTTTGGGCACGGGAAAGAAAAATTTACTGTGAAACTCTCTAATTCAATTGATTCACTCATACTTTGTAAAAAATTTTCGAGCTATTTAAAATGAACTAAAAATAAATGTCAAATTATGATAAAACATATTAACTGTTAAATATTAAATTAAATATTTCATTATTATTATCTTGATTATGATGCAGACCCTGAATCACAATTGCATATTTTGTCAGATTGTAACGAAAAATCTACCTAATGCTATAATTTATGAAGATGAAAAATTTTTGGCCTTTATGGATAAATACCCAATTAACCATGGACATTCGCTAATAGTGCCTAAACAACATTTTAAAGATATATTAGAAATGCCGATCAAGGAGGTAGGCGAAATGCATTCCTTAGTCCCAAGATTGGCAAAGGCTATTACCATGGTTCTGGGAAGTGATGGATTCAATATTAACCAGAATAATGGGAAATCTGCAAATCAAATTGTACCCCACGTACATGTTCACATAGTTCCCAGATATTCTATTGAGAGAGTAAAAGGTCAATGGCCAATGCGTAAGATTGCACGTATAAAGGACCTTGAAAGTATAGCTCAAAAAATTAGAGAAAATATTGAGGTATCATGAATAAAAGGGGTATAACAATAGGAATAATTACTTATAATGAACAGAATAATATTTTAAAATTTTTTGATTCGCTCAAATCTCAACATCTAGGGGAGAAGTTGAGTATTACCGAGGTAATTTTCGTAGATGATTCAAATGATGAAACTCCAATTCTAATCAGCAAAATAAGGTCTGAAAATCCAGAATTTAATATCCGACTAATTCACAATCACGAGAGAAAAGGGGCAAGTCAGGGATGGAATACTATATTCAGAAATGCGAAAGGCAGTATTATAGTCTTATTGGACGCAGACATTGAAATTGAAAAAAACTGTATTTTACGATTGTCTGAAAAGATTTCAGATAGTGTGGGTTTGTGTGCCTCGAATACCGTCCCGAAGATAAATACCAGAGGTTTATATGCATGTGCTTCCGTTTTTATCTGCTATTGGTTAAGATCGATAAGAATGAAAGGCCTGTCTCAGTATACGACGATGGGTAGAGCACTTTCCTTGGATACGGAATTGGCAAGAGAAATAGAAATTCCCCAAAAAATAATAGCAATAGATCTTTACCTTCAATGTAAGGTGCTTGAAAAGAACAAAAATGTAATCTATGATGATGATGCCATAGTATATTTTAACCCTCCAGTAACTAAGAGTGATTTTTTTAGTCAGATAGTTAGAGCATTAGTAGGTCACGGTCAGATCAAAGAACTGACAAGAAAATTCGATTTTGATGCTCCTGTGTCTCTAACTATCAAAGAATTTTTCAAAAATTCAATCAAATATCCAAAAGGTTCGTTGTGTCTTTTATTGTGTTATTTACATTTGCCGGTTAGCTACTTAAAGGAGAGAGAGCGAGTTTCCCATACTTGGGAACCTGCTAGTAGTACAAAAATGTAACATACAAAGAGAGTTCGAATTAGATAGATTAAGAATACTTAAAAGATAAGAAAATGAAACTTAAATAAGTAAAAGCTATAGAATATTCTAATTATTTTTGACTAATTCTAGAATAATGTAAAATGAATTGCTGCAATCTCTAATTTGATAATACAATAATAAAGACGGCCACGCATGCTAGTGATCCAAAGAGTGCTAATGTGGTCTTCCACATTCCGAGACTTTCCTTTTCTCCTATATCCCACATGCCTCCAGGAGATTTGGTAGGAACATACCAATTTTTGATAACTTCATAACTATAAAATTTCGACAAGTCAGCTGATGGTGTCCAATTTGTAGTAGAACCAGAATAATGATTTGATGAAGAATTGATCAAATCGTATTTCTTTCTTGAATTTTCGTCGGACAGTACTTCATATGCCTCTACTATTCGCAGGAACTTTTGATGAGACTCATTACTTTTGTTCTTGTCTGGATGGTGTTTGAGGGCAAGAAGGCGAAATGATTTTTTGATATCGGCACTAGTTGCATGCTGGTCAATCTCAAGTATGTCATAGTAAGACTGCGACAATAATACTAAATGGGGACTTCTAAAAATTAAATATTTTGTTTTTACTTATGATATTATAACCCTAAAATAAGACAATTTCGGATATACTTATACGTGAAGATTTCATTTAGGAGAAAATCAGCCCGTTCTAACAAGGGGGAAGAAGTATATGTAAGGAAAGGAAATTTCCAGCCCAACGAAAAGGTGGAATTAAAGAATAGCACTCAAGCGGAAAATATGGGCTCCATAAATTTCGAAACAAACTATCAAATTTGCTTTATGTGTAAGAAGATAATCTCCGGTGAAACCAAGAAACCTGAATGGAAGTGGAATCTAAGTACTAGTCAATCAATATGCATTGAATGCTATGAAAGAAAATCCAAAGAGTATGAAAAAATCAGTAATTATTGCAATCAATGTAACAAGAAGCTGGGCTTTATTAGATATAATCCCAAGCCATTGTGGGGTATTAAAGGCCAATTATGCAGATCATGTTGGGATTTAAAGAATTCTACTTTCAAAAAATAAGATAGTATAGATAAGACTAATCAAAAATTCTTTGTAGATTCTCTCCCAAAAAAGGTCCCGTTATAGATCAAAAAATAGTATTTCTAACTGATTATTGTACCTATTTGCTTAAACCAAATCAATCATCCATTAACTTGCATCAAGTTTTGGTTTAGTTTTCATTCGGACAGAAGATAAGAACGAAATAAATTACAATTTTGACATCGCAAATAGGATTTTCACATTGATTATTAAACCGAATTATTCCTAATACAATTTTTCATGTCACAACATTTACAAAACTTGAAAGTAGGTGACATCTGTTAGATCTATCTCCACAACATAGAGACAATACCCAAACCGGTTATACACAAGCCTGCATAAGCGACTTGGGGTACGCTGATACTCATAGCACCGATGGCCAAACCAATCCCAGCTATAGCCATTAAAAATTCCCCCTTTCTTCTATTTGTTAAGTGCAATACTATGATCTTATCTAACAATGGGCTTATAAAATATTTCTCTAATCATAGAAAAATTTAGTTACGTATACTTAAGTGACTACTGCAAAGTATCAAATGTTAGTGTTGATTTTTTAATTTACCAATACACAGAATTTTCGAAAAAACTTAAAAACGATATAAAAGCAATTTGATGAAGAAACATTAAAGGTGGCTAAGTCCACCTGCACCAGATGTATAAGGTGATTGTCCTGGAAAGTTTCTTCTAAAATGCCCAGATGGTCTTTTTGATAACAGCTCTATGAACCAAGCCTCATGCTCAATCTCCTCCTGCATTATTCTCTGTGCTATATCGAATGTACGGGGGTCCTTTCCCCCAGTCATATCACATACTTCTCCCCAGGATCGGATAGCACATTGTTCTGCCTCCAAAAGTACTTTAATGATAGAGGTTAAGTCCTTCCAATTTTCTGGTAAATAAGCATCTGGACATCCAGCTTGCGTCGCGAAATCTCTGATATCTCGTGGCAAACTTCCTCCCAATTCATAAAGTCTAGGAACCATAGCCTCGAAGTGGTTTCTATCTTCAATTCTTGCATCTTCAACTATTTCCTTGATTCCTTCCCCATCAAGTCCAGTACAGTGCATCCTCAAAATAGTATAATAATAATATGTGGTAAATTCTGCACCCACGCCTTTAGTTATTAATTCTTTTAGTCTTTCAATGTTAACACCATTTTTTTCTAATACCTCCAAAGCTACTACATTCGGAACATATTCATTATTCTCAGTCATCATCAAACCTTAGATAAATGAATATAAAAATTTTATTATAGATTTGTACGGTAGCATTCTCCCATACTAAATCAATTTTATGGCTCATTTATTTCAAAATGGCATGCATAGATTCAAGGCCTTCTCGCTCAATCAATTTGAGCAAACAAATAGTGAAACTGACATGTGAGCAATCATCAGAGATGCATGCACTGCACCACGGTGCACAATTAATCAAATTAACATACGTGTCATGTCCCAAAATCTATTAAATAATTTTATCCAACCTAAATTAGGAAAATCAATATATTTCAGGACTAAAGGTGGATTTTGTTCATAGCCTTCCCTCTCAAATGACATACAATTCATCCAATTTAAAAACACAAATTTTCCTTCATCCATACTTTCGCATTTTGTGGCCCTATTCATCTGAAGGCTGTTAGTATCGGTTTTATCCTTACGAGGCATTCTCCATATTTATAGATACTTACTTAAATCCTACACATAATGCTTCTAATTAAGCTCATGCAAGGATAAAGATAGAATAAGATCCTTTCATTCGATAAGATTAGCGTTGGTATCTTCAAGATCAATTCCGTACATAGACCACTTTTTGTCAACCAACATTTTCGTTTCTTCATCAACTTGAACTTCTTCCTGTATCTCTCTAAAAAAGCCTTCTTCTCTCCATTTGGTTGTAGCGTCGACTCCCATTTTCGATCCTAAATTTACCAAAGGAGATGCAGGATCCAAAGTATCTGTAGGTACATTCTCTATTATCAGTATATCCCTTTTTGGATCTGCTTTGGTAGTTACGGCCCAAATAACCTTATCCATATCATGAACATTAATATCATGATCAACT
>DATEIH010000110.1:0-3469 GCA_035279165.1 Candidatus Nitrosocosmicus sp.
AAAAGTTACTGAAATAATCCAATCAACAAAGGAAGAGCTTTTAATAGCCATCCCCAAAATTCCAGAGAATGTTGTAAAATCGATTCAACCAGTACTTCGTGAACTTTTCGAAAAAGGAGTAAAAATTATAATTTTAGCGTCCGATGAAACTAATAGTGATACCGTAAAAGCAATGTCCAGAGTAGCTGAAGTGAGACTCAAGAGTGATATGTTTGGTGGTGGAGTAATAGGGGATTCTAGACATGTATTAATTCTCCTTGGCGAAGGAAAAAACGACCCAACGACAGCCTCCAGCTATGACACTATAGCCATATGGGCAGAGCATACTGGATTGGCTAGTTTTGCTAAAGACTATTTCCATTATTTGTGGCAAGATGCAAAAGGATAGATTGGGTAGCTAAAGCCTTATAACAGATTAGTTTGAAAATAGTAAGGACAAACAATGATATGAAAAGCCCTACTGAGTAGATGAAGTAGATCTTGAGTAAAGAGTTTGTCCTATTTGATCTGTGATTGTTTGAAAAAATTTAGATTTAGATTTAGATTTCCAATACATATATTCATTGAAATAATAACACGTAACGTAGAATAGTAGTGGTCCACATAGAAACTACATCATCATTGAAAAGTTTTAAAAAATTTGTAATTTTCAGCACTTGTAAATCATTCATTCCTAGTAATTATGATAAAGATCCAGACTTGTTGCCTGAGAGGAACGAAGGAGCAGGCGATATTTATATTGAAACAATAGATGATCTCGCGATAAAAAAATTAAAAGAAATTACATTTGCAAATTCAAAAGAAATATTTGGAATAATCTATTCATCGAAAACTGGAAATACCATTTTGAAATGCAGACAATTAAAAAACAAGAATGGAAAAGTTATGAGCAAAGCATCACCTAGCGCATTAGTCAATTTGGTGGAATCGATGGAATCAGAAGTTTTAACCAAATTCGGGTTTGAATGCTATTGAAATCTCAGAAACAAGATGAAGAATTGGTCATATAGGATATAAATAAAAATGAAATTCACTAAAGTAAAGGACTCAGAAAACAAAATAGTAATAACCTTAGAAGAACCAGATGATCTTTTTAGTCTAAGAAGAGTAATGGATGTAGGAGACAGCATTATTGCCGACACTACTAGGGTAATCAAACAGGATAATGAATATGCTAGACCAGATAGAGGAGAAAGAATTAAAATCAGGATAATTTTAAGAATAGAAAAAATTGGTTTTGATGATGCAATAGACAGGTTAAGGATATCAGGAGTAATAATCACTTCAAACAATGAAAATATACCCAAGGGTTTACACCATTCTATTAACGTAAAAATCAATGATACGATCATCTTAGAAAAATCAAATTGGAATGAAAACTACATAAAAATATTATCGAAATCGGCTCTTGAATTTAAATATTTATTGATCTCAATAGACTCACAAGATACAGCTATTGCAAAATTAACTGGAACTAATTTGAAAATAACTCCTAACATACAATCCGGAAAGAGCGGTAAAAGATACGTTACTGATCAAAGAAATGAGTCAAGTAATAAGATCTATTTTGAGAACATAAGAACTGCCTTAGATATTTATTTGGAAGAACAAGGAATCAAAATAGTAATATTTGGCCCCGGAGAGACAAAGAGAAGATTCCTTAATTATCTAAAAGAAAAAAACGAAACCTATCAAGACAAAGATTTCGTATTAGCGGATGGTATAGAAACCGCTGGTGAAGACGGGATTTATGTATTTTTGAGATCAAAAGCCATGAAAGATCTTATGTCTAGTAGCAAAATTGCCATGGTTTCTACGATTCTAGATAGACTGATGCAACAAATAAGCAACGGAGAAAAAAAATACGCAATGGGAATAAAAGAGATAAAATATGCTAATTCATTAAATGCCATTGATTCTCTGGTTTATTCTGATAAGGTTTTTTCAGAAATAAAAGAAGACGAGTTCATAAGACTACTAAACAATATGGAATCTAATAACGTAAAAATTTATGCAACGGATTCAACTACTGATATTGGTTTAAGGGTGTCATCACTAGGAGGAATAATTGCATTGTTGCGGTATCGAATAAATTGAAGTTTTATTCGGATTTATACAACCCAATGATGTATAATGAATCAATTAAAAAATACTTTCAATATGCGTATATTATATTTGATTTAAAGTATACAAGATAATAATTCATTCATTAGATTTTGAATTCTGAGATGTAGAAAAATTCAATAACATACTACCAATTCAATTAGAAATTAGGATCACCCTTGCATGTATTGTTAATAATCCATGAGAGATATTCCGATGAAACATCATCCATCTGAATAATTACAATTTCAGGTACTTTATATGGATGATGGGCTAGAATTTCAGCCTTTAAGGTTTGGATACAACTCGATGTGGTCTTAAAAAAAGCGATAAATTCTTCTTCTTGTTTTAATTCAGATTTCCAAACATATAAAGAATTTATTCTTGTATAATTTACGCACGCACACAATTTCTTTTCCACCACAAGTGTTTTAGACAGATTGATTAAAGATTGCTCATCGGAGAAGGTAGATATCAGAATCATGCCATTACAACTAGACCGTCGTTTATCATGCATTTGCATTCATTTAATATATTTAAGATAAATTCTTTTATTGGTATACAATAAGGTCCATTAATATGAATTAGTTATTTGAGTCAAATGCCATTTGAAGGTGTATATTATTAACTCGATAAATGAGCCCTCCAGGTGATGACATGAGGAAGAAACGATGGAATTCTTGTTTGAGGTTGATCATTTAATACAAAAAGTATCATTATCATAATAAATTATTTTAGCTGGAAGCAATTTTTAGATCAAAAAGGTTGTTCGTGTAATAGTGCTGACAATAAAGCTGCCCTTAACTCTTTTCCATAAGCAGCTTGCTTAAAATAAAGAGCATTTACTGTATTATCAATTGATGGAGATATTTCATCAACTCGAGGTAACGGATGTAAAATAGAGACATCAGGTTTTGACTTTCTCAAGATATTTTCATCAATAGTATACAATCCTTGAATCTTTTTATATTCTTGAAGATCCGGAAATCGTTCTCTTTGAATACGTGTTACATATATCACGTCTAATTTTTCTAACAAGTCATCAGATAATTCAATATGATGATACATTTTTACATTAGTGGAGATATCATATATCGATTCACTTCGAATCCGTAGTATAGATGGAGAAACAAGATGAATTTCGACTTTATAATTAGATAGGGCGTATATAAGAGAATATACCGTACGGCCATACTTTAGATCTCCTATTATTCCGATAGATAGACCATCAATTCTTTTTTTTTCTTTGAATATGGTGTAAATATCTAACATAGCCTGAGTAGGATGTTCTTCGCTACCACTTCCCCCATTTATCACAGGTTTTTCTGATATTTCACAAGCATATCTACTAGAACCATCGGAAGGA
>DATEIH010000111.1:0-4811 GCA_035279165.1 Candidatus Nitrosocosmicus sp.
AGAATTTTCAAATATTTCCTCGTCATGAGTAATAATTATCATTTGGGACAAGGGACTCATCCCTTTACTAAAGACATTGGAAATAATTTTCACAAACGATCGACGTCTTTCCTCATCCAAATTGGTCGTAGGTTCATCTAGTACTATGAAATCAATTTTTGATGATCCCATCAAAAATGCAATTCCCATCCTAATAGCCAACGATACAGCGACTTTCTCGCCTCCACTCAATGATACAGTATCAATTTCTCCTCGCTTACCATAACAAAGTACCTTTATTTCTCGTGGTTTTTCAATTAATGTAACTTTTGACAATCCAACGTTGAAAATATTAATGTATTCAGAGGCTTTAGTAGAAATCAGGTTTAGTGCCCGCGTCCTTAAACTTGAACTCACGACACCATCTCTATTAAAGACCGTGGAGCGAATATTTTCAAGATCAGAAACAAATTTTGCGGCAGAAGATAGCTCTGTTATCAATGTTTGAAATTCCGAATTTTCGCTCTGAATATCCACAATCGTTTTTTCCAGTATCGCTTTTTGATTATATATACTGACCATTTCTGCTGAAAGCTTGGTTTTGGTTAATTTTTTTTGTTTATAAGAGTTTAAATCAACGTCTACTACATCATTTCTCATATTTTGGATAATATCGATCAAGTTTGTAGAATAGTCATCTAATTTGTACTCGGATAGATTGATATTTATTAAAGTATCTAATTGTAGCTTGGATAGGCTCTGGTAATCTTTTTTTAGATCGCCTAGTTTATACTCTAAGGTATCGATACTGTCATCAATATCAAAATCATAATTTAATAGAGTACGTTCTGCCGATATTATATTTTTCTCCTTTCTCTTGAATTCCATTTCCTCTTTGTTTAGTTTGGAAATTTCAGACAGTAGAAATTGTTTCTCTTTAATCTTTTTGTTGATTTCAAAATTGATATGAGAAATATCAAACATTTGGTTAAGTGAAATTATTTCAGAGTTACAAACGGGACACTTGCCATCTTTTATTTGGATTTTTTGAGCGCATTCGGTAAATCCTTTTAGCTTTCCTATCTCCCCCTCTACCTTGATAACTTTGCTATTTAATTCATCTAATTCGGAACTAACCATCTGAATAGTTATAAAGACTTCATCTTTATCCCTCAAAAATCTAACAGCATTTTTTATATCTACAATCATCCTTTGTGATTTATCGATTTCTGTTTTCAAAGAATTCGATCGTTCTTGGAAATATTTTAATAAAGTATTTTCTAGGGACCTGATCTCAGAAAGTTTAGCTATTTTTGGCTCAAGAATTTCGATTTGTTTTTCTAATTCATTTAATGTTTCGGTTTTTTGTGATAGTTCTATCAGGATGGTATTTAATGATTGTTTTGATTGCAAAAATCTAGATTCATTATCTTTAGTTTTCTTAATGAGAATATTTATTTGATTATCATCATAACCTTGGGTTTTTTCTCGTAGTATTTTTCTAAAATCTTCGATAACACCATGCATGTTAATGAAAGATTTATCTAATCTATCTAATCCAATCATATTATTTAGTAATTCTTTAAATTCCTTAGGCTGTGAATCTATTATTCTACTAATTTCTCCTTGTTGAATAACACCTGCTATTTGCAATTTGGTATAGTTAATCCCCATGATAGACTCCGTTTTATGAATTACTGATTCACCAAGTTGCTTGCGTTCACCCGAGATGATTGACCTGTAGATGGATCTTTCATTTTGATCCATATTCAAATTATTGTTACTATTTTTAACTTTCTGTTCTAATCTAACTGAAGTCAGCCGGCCTTGGCTATCTATTTGCCTTTTGATCCTATAATTTGTTGGTCCTATGGAGAATTCCAAAATTACATACGATCCAGTCTCATTATTCAAGTATCCACTCCCAATTCCTCTTGTTAGTAAATTTTTGTGAGATTTGCGAGTATGTTCATCGAATAGTGCAAAGGTTATAGAATCTATAATACTAGATTTACCAGAACCGTTGTGCCCTACAAAAACTGTAATTCCAGGATGAAACTCAAGAGAGGTATCAGTGTGCGATAAAAAGTTATTCAAAACTATTCTTTTTATCAATTTTAATTGCCTTTCCCATCTATTTTTGATTTGTCCGAAGCCTGATAGATCGATTTATTATTTTCAAAAAACTTCCAGACATAATTTGCAATTTGATTATTCTTATCTTTATCAATATTCTTATTGTCGTAGTTATTACCCTGATTGTCAAACATACTGATTAGATCCAACGTTAAATGAGTCAAAGGTTCAGAATGGAGAGATTTTAGAATCAATGAAGACATCTCTTTATCCATGTCAAAATCTTCTGCATTATCAAAAGAAAATCCAGTAGAGGAATCTTTGTCTAAAACACTCCAATTATAATATAAAAACGAAGTCTCCAATTGCAATAATTGTCTAGTCAATATTTTATGGTCTATATTTGAGCCACCTATTTTTAGATCAATAACGGGTTTTTTTGAATATTGAGTAGATTCTTGTATGATATTACGCAGTTTATCATCCAATTTTGGATATTCTATTTGGTATTCAAACTGAGGTCGCCTCTTTTCTAGCTTTATCCAATGAGTATGTACATTTGCAGAGGCTTCTGAAAGGTCTACTATTAGAAATCCCTTCTCCGCATTTGAAATGGCCTCATTATGTCCCAGATCTATCGAACCAGGATAAGCTACCAATCCTTCGTTTAGAGAAGCAAATCTCTTTTCAATATGGTCGTGATAATGACCCATGGCATAATAATCAAATCCGGTTGGTAAATCATTAGAAAAGATTTCACCTGCAAATTTGTTAAAATCATAGAGTCCTTGGTGAAGAACAAGAATCTTTTTGGAAGAATGATATTGATCTGCAGGTTTTTGAATGTCATTTTGCAGTATAGACTCTAATTTTCTAAATGGTCTGATCAACCCGTTATCAATATTTGAACGACGTTCCTTATTGAATCCATAGATTAGTAGATTCTCAATTTGAACCGGTGAATCGGGTTTGAGCCCTCTTGCTAATCCCAAATTATGAAATAAGTATGGCAGAGGTACATCATTTGACCTACTAATATCATGCTCACCTAATACAAAAAATACGGGTATTGATTTTTCTTTTAGCTTTTTTAGTTCTCTGGCAAGCCTAATGATGGCCGCGCCATTTGGTTTTGGATTATGAAAAATATCACCTGCTAAAATGATAGCTTTTACATGCTCACTAATGGATTTTTCAATAGCCTCTCCAAATACTTCGTATAGATCTTCTTCTCGTTCTTGGAGATTGAATTGAGCATAGCCCAAATGAATATCTGAAATATGAGATATAAGCAACTAAGATTCAAAAGATCAATGCCATATTTTATTTATTAATTGAAATCATACTAAAATAAACTGTGTTATATTTATTAACCGCCACCTGCTCCACCTCCCAATGTACCCCATTGAACTTCTTGATAATTATCAATTAATTCATTTAACAAATCGTTGATATCCTTATCTTGTTGTTTTGAGGAAACATACTCGCTTAGCAATGATTGGAGTCTTTTATAAGTAATATCATCTACTTGCAGATTTCTCATTTCTATCCAAACTATCTTGAGAATCTAATTATAGATATAGATTTGCACATGTCTTTAAGGAAAGATTTAACAGTAATAGGATTTTACCTTAAAATTATAAATAATGTCGATTAGTTATCCTACAGAGATTTTTTCGAACACTCTTGGTAGAAAATTTCTTTTAAATATACTTACATTTGATAACGGTTATTTTATTTCAATATCAGAGAATGAATCAAAGCTTGGATCTATCTCGGTATCCTTAGCGGTGACAAACAAATCAAGCACGGCTAGAGTGATTCAAGATAAAAATGATCAATTATTCATTGACACCCTTGCTACCAGGATTTCCCTGATGAAAAATGGCATCTGTATAATATCAATGTTCACGAAAAATAAATTACATTTAGACGATATGAAAATAATTAATGAAAAGATCCTTTCGGCAATAGAGGAGAAATAGATGGTAAAAGAAGAACACAACGGCAACAAGGATCGCAAAGTTATTTGGAAAAACAATAATGCTAAAAACTTTAATTCAAAGTCAAAACAAGAGAATACTAAAAATATCACAAAAACAGAAGACTCAGAATTAAAGAATGAATATGATTTAAGAAGCTTTTTATCATACCTTGAGAAAAGAGGCGAATTAATAACAATACATAAGAAAGTAAAAAAGAAGTTTGAACTTGCTGCAATAGTAAGTAAGTTTGATAAGAAAGAGGCTGTAATGTTTACCAACGTCGATGAATCTAAATTCAAAGTTGTCTCAAACATCTTGGGAACTAGAGAACGCTTTTTTTTTGGAATCGAGTCTTCAGCTCCAACCAGTGAAATCGATTTATCTAACTTAGGAAATATAGGATCAGAATATTACCCAAAGGAATTATCTAATGATGCATTATTCTATAGTAACAGTACTAAAAATCTTTATGATCTTCCGATTGTATGTCATTTTGAAAAAGATGCTGGCCCATTTATTACTTCATCTACAGTATATGTAAAGGATCAAGAGAATGGAAATCAAAACTCTTCAGTTCACAGGATGTTACTACTAAATAATAGCCAAATGGCTATAAGAATGGTGGAGGGCAGGCATCTTCATAAATGCTTCGTTTACGCCAAAGAACATAAGGAGGATCTGAAAATCAATGTTGTAGTGGGAGTGCATCCGGCCCTGAATATTGCAGCAGCATATCAAGCAGCATACGGAATTGATGAAATTTCAATTGCA
>DATEIH010000112.1:0-4106 GCA_035279165.1 Candidatus Nitrosocosmicus sp.
ACATTCCCTTTGATATTGACAGATCTCAAAGTTAAAGATCAATCCTAATACTTCTCTTCATTTTTCTAGTAAATAATTAAATTCCTGATCAATACTTTTTCAGGTAGAAAATAATAGGACTATAGAAATTCTTTTCCTTTGCATAAAAACTTTTTATCACTTTCAAATATTCCTATTTAATCAAGCTAACTTCAAAAGATATATATCATATGATTGATCTGGCTGGCGAAATCGCGTTCTATAAACAAGTGTTTACAGATTTAGCTAGGCCTTTTTTGCTTGATCCACTGCGCAAAATATTTTCTACATAAAATGGAATTTCACAAGTTTGAGCCTATCAATATATGCTCAAATATTAGCATAACCGGCTTTCAGATTCGATAAAAGATTTTTTTTCTCGCAGTCAGTCATATACTTCAATGTCATTGAATGACTATATGAGTAACGAAATTCAAAGATTATAAATCAGTATTTTCAAATACCATTACGTAAAATGGTGAACCACTCGAATTTGAAGTAACTAGAGAGATATATTCGTCACATGTATTGATCCTATTGAGTCGCATATCATGGGCAAGTTGTATCAAAGTCTCTACCTTTAGGGGTCTCATATGGATATAGGAGATTTTTTGTTGTTTTTTAAATGAAATATCGAGTATCGTGTTATTTTTCCTTGTAGTAATTTTTTCAATTTTCATAGTATTAGACCCAAAAAAGGACTCGTTAAAGCTTGGGGCACTATGTTTTCTATTATTTCTTGACGATATAATAAATAGATTGAGTAAATCGAGAATCAGCCACCCTCCAGGTTTCAGAATCAATTTCAGATTTTCTATATATTGTTGTATTTGCTCATCGCTTTCAGCGCAAGATATTCTACTTCCCATTCCAATTATGATATCGAATTTTTTGCCTAATGGTTCAAACTTGTTAGCCAATTGTAACCAACTTAGATTAAGTAAATCAAATGGATTGTTTGATCTCTTTTTTGTAATTTCGTAAATATGTGGTTCTGGCTCATTATATAAAATATTAGTAATCCCTTTTTCATATAAGAGCCAACAGAGCGATCCAAATCTACCAGCTGAATCAAGAATACAAATATCTGAAGTATTATGAATTCCTTTTTCATGTATATATTTATCACAAATATTTGATACTACTTCATCTATTTTCGAGTGATAGGTTATATCTAAAAGCTCGGGCACCCATGCATCTACAAAATCACTTTTAAAAATGGGTTTTGGTCGTCGTTTAATCATTTCATTATAATAATTCATATCAATTTTGATCGCTTTTCCTTCATTAGCTAGTTTTTTTAGTGCATTCACATATTGAACGCAATTATTGTAATATTTTTGATTGTTCTTAGTATCGGTAAAATATATACTTCGCTTACATATTTCTTCAGTCGGTGTAGCATGTAACTTGCCAAACTCAAGAATAAATTTATCATACCATATTCCAGTATCATACAATTCCCCATCCCTAACTAAATCATTTTCCTTTCGTTTGTCTAATGCGAGTTTTGGATCAACTAATATTAAGTTAACATTATTATTTTGGTGCCATGTAATGATATCTTTCGTTTTTATTGGTTCACTCCAGATATCACTTTCCAATCTATATTTCTTCTGAATTAAAAACCTGAAATTATCCTTCTTCTCTTCATCATTTAACTTTTCTCGACCTCTCTTTTGCTCTGCCAGATAAGACTTGTCTACTTCTTCGAAGAAGGACAATGGCCATATGGTAGTACCGTCATACCTTCTACCCTTTTCAAAAAAATACTTGTATAGAATTTTTACCCTTTCCTCTGACATAACACCCCCTTTTTTTGATATTTCATAGAGGCTTTTACCTTCATCGAGTAATATTTCCTTTAAATATTCTTTAAGAGGCTCCTGAATTGCACTATGTGTAGAACTCAGATCATTATCCAATACAAAAGGATCAAATGCCTTATCAATCAAAGATCGCTTGTCTAAAGGCTCTAATTCAGTTCCGAATTGATAATTGCCAAAGTTCCCATGAAAGGAATAAACAGGGATGGAGCCCTTCCATTTGATTTCTCGCAAGTAAGGAGTGAACAGGTTTTTGCCGTCGGATTCTTCATAGTTTGTCAATACATCTTTTCCCTCTGCTGATGGAATTTGATTTCTTGCTGCGGGAGTAAATATTATGTGTCCTTGATCTCCTAAATTCATCATTCTAGCCGACAGAATCAGTTCGTGAGACCAAAGATCCACTTTATTAGTAAATGGATTAGAGAATGAAATGGCTTTTCCATACCCAATACCGGCTCGTACAAATATTTTCATTTTATCATCTGTGATTCCACTATTGTCTAGATCTAAACTATTGGAAATTCTTATTGCCAGATCTATTGCACATTCAAGTTTAGCAAAAGCAATTACAACTCCATCCCCGGTAAAATTCTTATATGTTATAATATCTGATTTGTATTTTGTTTTTAACGCATTTGATTCTTCATTTAGTATTTCCATTAACTTTTTAATTTTTACCAATTGACTGCTTGGAGGTAATGAAGGATCGGATGATTTATACATATCAATATATAGAAAACTATAAACATTATTTTGATCAGCATTGGATTCAACTGACATAATATTCGAAGAATTATCGTATAATAAAAATTAATCTTTGTGTGGAAATTTACATAGCAATTCAAATAATTAGATCTATATACGGTTAACTAACCATTGGTTTAAAATTAATATTATTTAGAAATAATTATGTAGAGTCATGATCCAATCCAGTTAACCATGTCTACTCTGTATCTTTTTATTAGTTATGTATCCAATTGAAGGATATTTCTTAGATATTTGAAACTTGGGATCTGCATCTCCGGTTACAGTATCATTAAACATAGGCAAGTTTGAGGTGTTCCAAATCAATTTCTATACTATATAAAAAAATTCTGATCAAATGTAGAATAATAATTTGTATATTCTTATAAATACATAGATAATCATTTATTCTTAGATTATCTTTGGGAACTAGGAGCGTTTGGAATGGCAGCATTTCATTTGGATTAGTAAACATCCTCATAAAGTTATTCACCGTATCAGATAGGAATAACGAATATTCATTTAATCAATTAGATGAAAATGGACACAGAATTCAATACAAAAAGTGGTGTCCAATAGAAGAAAAAGAAATCCCATATGAGCAGATAAAAAAAGGGTACAAGATAGCAAAGGATGAATATATAATAATTGAAAAAGAAGATTTGGATAAAATTAAAGCCGTTACTACCAAAACAATCGATATTAAAGAATTTATAGATTTGAAGGATTTTGACACTATCCTTATCGAAAAGAGTTATTATGTATCCCCTTTTATGGATGCAGCTGGAAAGAAAAGAAAGAACAAACAAAAGGAAAATATGGTATCAGCTTCTAATAAGGCCTATAGACTATTTGTCGATTCTCTTAAAGAAACAAATAAAATTGCAATCGGAAAGGTTGTGCTAAAGGACAGAGAGCATTTGGTTGCCATTCGTCCTTATCAAAAGGGTTTGATAATGCATCAGCTGATGTACCAAGAAGATATAACACCTATAGACGAAATAGATGGGATGCCTGGCTCTGAATCATCTGCATTTTCAGTACCTATAGATGAGAAAGAATTGGAACTTGGAAAAATGTTGATAGGAAACTTGAGCAGTTCACAATTTGATGTAACTCAGTATTCCGATGAATATGCAAAACAGTTAGAAAAAATGGTAACTGCAAAATCTAAAGGGGTTACCTATAAAATGGAAGAAAAAGAAGACTCGGTGGATACAAGTAATAACCTCATAGAAGCATTGAAAGCGAGTGTTCAAAGAAGTCGAACCTCAAAAAAATAATATTAACCATTTAGCTAAGAGTAGGAAATTGTCCTTAACAATCTGTTATAGAGAGAAAGATGAATAAGGAGGAGAAGGATGAGGATTGTATAGGAAAATTCCTTTTTTTAAATTATGCGAGTTTTCGACTTAAGTTTTCTCGATATTTTTATATACTAAAACCTGAAGTGCCCTCAAGGATCTCTTCAAGATTTTGTCTAGTTGATAAAATGTCTTTCCAAGGATTTATTTT
>DATEIH010000113.1:0-5352 GCA_035279165.1 Candidatus Nitrosocosmicus sp.
AAATGATCATATAACAATACGAAGAGTAAGAAATATTGCACAAAAATGTTCGGACAATTTGTATTCAAATAAAGAAGTTCCCTTGGAGCATATTGAAATTATATCTGTAATTATAGAAGAGTTCGTAGATGAGTTTCATCACGGTAAAGAAGAACAAGCCTATTTCCCCGAAACGAAAGATAAAGACAATTTTGCTGAAGATGTGCGCAAATTCTTAATAGAACATGAATTGGGAAGAAGGATCGCCAATATGTTGAGGAAGGAAATTACAATATGGAAAGATAAAGAAAATTCAAAGCTTCGTCATCAAACTGATTTAGATACTAGGGAAACCAATCAAATGGAACCGATAGCAAGATTTTTGAAATCATATGCTGTTTTTATTGACGATCATACAGGAAAAGAAGACAAATTCTTTGATCTAATAGAGTCTAAAGGGGTTTTAACAAGCCAAGAAGATGAGAATTTAATGAAGCACTATGAATTGTGCAAGAATCAAGTAGGAGGAAAAGAACGTATTGAGGAGATGACGAAACTAATCGAGTATCTTGAAGGACAAAATTGGATGAAATCGATTAATTAAATTATAAAATCTAAGTGTTCAAAAAAAGTAAAAGAAGAACTTTGACTAATTGTTTTAATTAATCAAGGTTATATCGGTTACTAAAACTTTACTTTATTTCATTGGGAACATATTGTTTTAACTGGAGGTAATCACTGCAATGATCACTCGTATTTAACGATCTTTTCATAAATTGATCTTTAACACCAAAAAAATTCTTATTTTTGCATTAATTTGTTCAATTCATTCACTCTTAGATTTCATATTTATTTTTTTCTAATGCTGTACCGATCACTTCGTAAATCTCGGGTAATGGTTTACCGATAAATATTGTGGCAGCTGTCTCATGAATGTTCTTATGTATGTCAGTTTGATGCATAGCAACAAAAGAATTCATTGAATCAAACTCTACTATGGCTACATAGTTTCCATTTTTGGCAAGGAGCAATCTCCTTGATATTAAACCCGGGATTTTCTGCAATAGGTGATTTGACCATTCAAACCATTTAACAAAATCTTTAACTCGTTCAGCATTTATTATCGGGAATCTGGCAATAACTATTATCATATACAATACCTTCATGCATTTAATGACTGCTGGGAGGTAGAGTACTATCTTTTGAGAGTGATACATTGCAGGTTCTGGATCCTCTTTCGTTATGTTCAAGATTGGATTGATCTACTCTAATAGCCTGAGGAGGACAAACAGAAACACACACCATATGCCAAATACAATTATGCTCTCGGATTGGATCTGATTTATTCAAATAACCTTTGTGACCATCCCGATCATTACTTACACCATTATCTCCGCTTTTCGCATTAACCATCTCAATAGCTGGGACATCATTTGCTGTTCTATACCATTGAAATACATGAACCGGACACACTTCAATACATGCTCCATCTGCATAACACGAATCCCAATCTACTGCAACCCTAGTTCTATGAATTCCGAGTGGTACCTGTTCCTCATTTCTCACATTGTATGTATTTTGAACTAGAGTGTTGGTAAATGTTTCAGCTTCCTTTCTTCCAGGGCCACAAACAAAATGGTGATGCTCATTATCAGAATATCGATGCTTGCCCATTACTTTGTGACTTTTTGGGAAATCAGAATCTATAGTCATATTATTTTAAGATCGCTAAATCAAAATAAATATGATGTATTAATTGCAAACATATGCAATATAAAGTTAAATCCCCGAAAAGGATTCTTACCATTTTAAGGCTCACACAATTGATCATTGAGGAAAGTTCTGTTACTAATGCCTTTGATAAGGAGATAGTTAATTGTATTATTCTAAAATTATTTGAGAATATTATGTGAGTATATCAACGTTTCATCCTCATTTATAAAGTACACCAAATGCATTTCGCTTGACGTCACAAGTGGAAGGAACAAAGTAATGTAGTTAAGGGCCATAAGCGTGAAGTCGACAAGGTAAGGCGTATATCATTTACAACCTTGCTTATACCTTGAAACAATTTAGATATGCATTAACAACTTCGAACCAGGGTGACTATATTTTAATTTTTATATTTCAGTAATTCCTTTGATCAAAAGTAATAAATTATTGATAAAAATGCAATACTAAAAAGGCTCTGTTCAGTTAAGAAAATAATTTGGGTATTGAGGATGACTAAATTTGAATCCAGAATTTTTTAAGTCATTAATTCGGTAATAGTTCATACTTAATTTCCTGGAAGTTTGTTCACATCCCTTAACTCCAAGTGAAAACAAAATTAGATGGTTGATTAATGAAATGCTTAAAAGAAGAGTTAATAAAAAAGTATTCCTATTTATAATTATGATACTTTGAATATATATAAGCCTTAGACTTCGGAGCGAAAATTATCTATTCACAAAGAAAACACAATAATATTTATCTAACTTTTATTTTTATTACCTAATTCATTAGGTTCAAAATTTCTTTAATTGTGTGGCTCTATTCACTTAAAATAAGATTATAGAATGTAGGTTCATCAGGATTACCAAAAACTGAACACCGTCAAAGTACATTGGTTACGGTTTGCATTTGCATTTGCATTTTTCAGACTTATTACAATGAGAATATTCGAAAGACTAACTTTTTTTTTAAATGAAGTTATCTAGAAATTTGGAACTAAATTCAGTAACATCATACTAAAAAAATATAATCAAAAAGAAATAAAATTAAGAATCTATCATCAATTAGACAATGCTCTGAGATGGTGCTGAATATGTGACTATGACTTTCGATACAGCGTGAAACAAAAAAATTATCAATCTGTACGTTTCTAAATAGAGAAATATATTAGGTACATAGAGGTTATATCAGATTTGGTCCGGATTCATGAAAAGCTCCCCTTTTACTAGTGGGGACATCTAATATCCACAAGCTTGTAGATTCCTGTAACTCGATCATCTACATACGTCCTATATCTAAACAACATTACTGCAGAAACTTTATCTTCTTCTTCATCATCCAACCCTAAATTAGGAAGAAGAATGTGGCTGCAACATCTCAGTCTAGACAAAGCATGAAATTTCAAATCTGAGAACCAAGATCTAATCAAACGAGACTGTGTCCTTCACATACCAAGGAAAAGCAAGAAACCCCAATAGATAAGGATAAAATAAAAGCGAAACCCCAACGTAAAAGATATTTTCCTAAAAGAATGTGAGTTGTAGAAATAACCAATTCATGACACAACAGGTTTAGTAAATTACTTACAAAGTACTAGAGGAAAGTCGAGAACCAGGATTGTTGAGGTTTCTCTTGTTGTATAATCATCTATAGAAGAATAATTTTTGGACAGGCTCTAAACTAACAGGGTCACTACAGGACATTAAACTTGTTATACCATGATTAGCGTATTTCAGATCTAGACACTTCTCTTATGGTTTTAAATCCCTGCACCCAATTCATAATACATATGATCCTCTCGGTGCCCTCCTTGTCCCATACCTAT
Source organism: Candidatus Nitrosocosmicus sp. (assembly GCA_035279165.1). Taxonomy (GTDB): domain Archaea; phylum Thermoproteota; class Nitrososphaeria; order Nitrososphaerales; family Nitrososphaeraceae; genus Nitrosocosmicus. The sequence goes on from DATEIH010000113.1 coordinate 3,518, forward strand.
ATTTTCATAATCCTCTACAAATTCAATAGATTTTATCCATTTTACCATTTTATATCCTAACTGTGTTTCAACTCTCAATCGCAGTGGAGCTCCATGAGGGATATCTAATGGTTCGCCGTTTAGCGAGTTTATTGCCACAAAGGTAGAAAATATACTTGAAGCTTTAAACCAAACGGAAGTGAAAATTGAAGCTACGGACCATCTAGTGATTGTGCGTATTTCAAAACCAGTATCTTAATTTTTAATATGTCTAATTTATTGTGTTTACTAATGGATTGACCATATATTTTTGATGTGTATGTTAAAAGCGAGAATTTGAATATATTATCATTTTAATAAAATAGAAGTAATGTAGAGTCACATATTATAATATTTAAAATTTGGTATAGTTCTATATAGCACATTTATGATTAGTTAGTAGTATTTTCAAAGTAAAACACATTATTAGATAATTGTTCCTGAAGGATTAAATACAAAATATTAGTATCGAAATTTCGATTCCGCTTAAATAAACTGAGAAAAGTTTTGTTGTCAACCTTAATCTCAATTGCATTAATTGGAGCTGGCGCATATGGATTTTACAACTATTTTGGGCCAATATTGGCATTTCAAACAAATAAAGATGCTGCACATTGTAGACAAGGAAATGTGCTCAACGGAGTTGATAGACAGGCCCGTTTTACTGTTCTCTCAACATGCGAAAAAGTAGTTGGTGTGGTACACGACATAAAGAATACAACTGAAGACGATGGAGATTATCAATTCAATCTAGCTGTAACACAACCATATTCCAAACTATTGAATCAAGAAAACAAACAGCAGGTGAATAATATGCTTGTAATGGAGATCATATCTAGTGATCAGAACTCAAGCAATATCCAAATTCCAAAAAATGGCCAACAAATTGAAGCAATCGGAGCATGGGTCACTGACAACCCCCATGGATGGAATGGATTACATCCCATTTGGAGCCTAAAAATATTATAATAATTTTTCACTTATTTTCGAAATTAAAAGTGTATAATTATCTATGGATCCACCTAATTACTTGCATCTCAAGTTTTTACAAATGGAAAAGCTTGAATACTATCAAATATCATTTAAGGACATTTATCCTGTCTATATTTTAGTTTTGTCCAAGGCTATTTATGTATAATGTACTTGACTGGTATCAAATTTATTATATTCTATCAAGGATGATTTAGGATTGGTTTTAACAAGTCTTCATTAGCTATCTGTTCCACACTCCTTAATTATTCAGCTTTTGTACAATGGTTAACTGATAGTTAAATGAAAGAAAAAGAACCATTTGATATTGATTCATCCAGGTTGTTAAATAAAGTCGCAGCATATAGAAATAGAACAATACCTTTAACGCTGATCCTTTTGTCTACATTTGCCATATCATATCTTGTTTTTGGCAACATAAATGAAGACGAAATTACCGCTCTTGCTGTCAACGAGACTTCTGCAAACAACCAAACTACACTTAATGTCGAGGAGGCATATAACCAAAAAACACTACAATTTGATGATACTGTTCATAATGTAATGGTTCTCATACCAGACGAGGCCCACGAATCAGTTAACCAGAAGAAGAGTCAATGGCCATTGGCCAATGCGCCTTATATTCCTCAAAACTTAGTCATTACTAATGGTACAGCAGTTACATGGTTTAACGCAGACGTGGACCATGACCACATCATTAAATTTCAAACCCCAGTAAATGGGAATGTTTCTGAAACTGAAACGTTTCCATATTTGAGCCATGCTACTGTAGTTTTCAATAAGGAAGGGCAGTATCCTTATTTTGAAGATGGTGACCTTAATGATGA
>DATEIH010000114.1:0-8813 GCA_035279165.1 Candidatus Nitrosocosmicus sp.
GAAATTGATATTTCTATTAATTTAATTCAACAATGATTCTTTTATTAATTTTTACTTTTAAGTTTATAGAAAACATTGAAATAATTGTTAGAAAAAAATAAAAATTCTGGTATTGATCAAACTTGACAATATCACATAAAGGTATATTTATATCGAGTATTTATATACCCCAAGGAAACGAATAATGCCTCAGACAAAGCCAATGGTAAGTATAGAAAACGTTGTGGCTTCTGCAACGGTCAATCAAACTATAAATTTAAACCTGATAACACAGATATTTCCCGATGTAGAATATCATCCAGATCAATTTCCAGGATTAGTATTTAGATTAAAAGCCCCAAAAACTGCTACGTTAATTTTTAGTTCAGGGAAGATGGTCTGCACCGGGGCAAAGTCAGAAGAGCAAGCTATCAAGGCAGTAAGAAGTGTAGTTCAAAAATTACGAAAAGGTGGAATTCCTGTAGAAAATGATCCAATTATTGAGATTCAGAATATTGTTGCTTCGGCAAGCCTAGGAGGTAAAATTCATTTGGAGCTAGCAGCCAGAATATTGCCAAGAAGTATGTACGAGCCTGAGCAATTTCCAGGATTGATCCATAGGATGTTAGATCCAAAAACGGTAATTTTGTTATTTGCCAGTGGTAAGCTTGTTTGCACCGGAGCTAAAAAAGAAACAGAAGTATACAGGGCAGTTACCAATTTACATACCCTTTTGGAAGAAAAGAATTTAATGATTTATGAAAGTTAGGATTTTACCAACTCTTCTTTTATATTATTGTAATCGTTCTTATCAATTCTATCATTGTCATTCAAGATCTTAATAATCCGAAGAATTGGAATTGCACTTTTTATCTTTAATGAGAACTGATCGAATAAATCTTGGGAGCCTTGTTGTCTATCGACAAGTACAACAATTCCTCTTATAACCGAATCATAGGACACCGACTCTATACCCTTCAAGATAGAATGTCCGGTTGTAATGACATCATCCACAAATAATATTTTTGAATTTGGGTTTAATGCCCCTTCTATTTTTTTCTGCATGCCATAGGTCTTCATATCTTTTCTTACATATATGTGAGGTTTGAAGAGTTCGTAGGAAAGAGCTGAACCAAAGACGGTTCCTGAAGTTGGAACAGAGCACAAATAATCAAAACTATCAAGGCCAATTTCTGAATGAATAAGGTATTTCATTAAGGATATGGTCTTTCTGAAATACATTGGATAACTTTGCAAAATTCGCAAATCTAAATAGAATCGACTCTTTCTGCCACTTGATAGTGTAAAATTACCAATCTTGATAGCATTTCTATCAAATAAGAAGAGTATAATATCCTCTTCCATCTGTAATTTATCACTTTCGTTCAACTTCTTTTAAATAGATAACCACGGATTTTATATGTTACTTATTATCAAATATTTTATCATGCCGGAAATATGGTTAGGGTATGGTGATTCAGAAATCATATTAGATATCAAATATGAAAATATCTCCCACGTACCGAGACCGTCTATGAATAAGTTAGATTTTGAGACACTAGAAACTGAAATTAAAAACAAATTGATAATACAGGAATCAACGCTGATTCTGATTACTAGTCCATTCTTCTTTATGTTGCCAATAACATCGGTCATCCAAAAGATGTCAAAAGAATTGAATATCGAAAAAATTGAGTACTGTATACTTTCAAAATATATTCCCCAAAGAATAAAACAACAGTTCAATGAGAATGGCATTAGCATCACTACGTTAGCTTCCGAGGAAGTATTGGAAAAAGTTAAAAAATTTGGCAACACCATCTTAATAGATAGGATCGAATATGATCCTGTTTTTGGTTATAGTGGGGCCCCAGTCAGACTACTGAGGGAATGCTATCCAGAGGATATGAATCAAGTATATACGCTTATATTTGACGCGTTACCCCAACCTGGTAAGTATGAACAACCTCTAAAATTAGCTATTGAAGTTATTCGTAAAATTAGCTCTCAGTCAATACATGTAATTTCAGATAGCGAAAAAATTGACTCTATTTACATTGGAGAGATCACACATTCTTTTAATGAAGCTGTTCAAAGATTTAAGTCAATAACTCAGCCAACAGCGGAATCATCAAAATCCACATTCATTTCTGGCACTACCAATTATTCTTGCCAAATGACACTTGGAAATAGTTTAAATCTCCTTTGGAATAATTATCATGTAGTAAGTGACAATGGGATAATAATTTTATTATCGGAAAACAGAGGTGGGATAGGAAATGGCACACTGCTTAATCTCATTGAAAATAGACTTGATGTGACTGGGTTGAATAAATATCAATACTCAAAAGATATAGAGCATATTAATTATCTAAAAATGTTAAGAGACAAATATGAGATTTTTTTAATATCAAGTCTTCCTCGAACTTATTCTGACAAATTGGGACTAAAATCTCTACAGAGAATTAAGGACGCGTTAGAGATAATAATTGATAAGAATGGTAAGTTTTCAAAATCTATAATAGTTCCGAACTCTGAAATTACCCTTGTGAGGTTATAATTTTAAAACAAGTACTTTGATAGAAAACAGTAAGATTTTTTTGGATCAACTAGGGGATATCGACAAACCCAATAGGATGATATTCCTAAAGTTTAGAAAGAGTGGATTTGATTTCTCGTAGACTTGCCTCTGTCTTAAATCCTGTTGGTGAAAAAATGGTGCGGCTAGTGTTATATCCATCATTTATTAATTTATCAACGATTTTAGCAAGGGGATACGTACTATTCTTCATGATTTTCCCAAATTCGTCACTATTGTAGTGATATGGAATATGATCCAATTCTTTGGATACAATCTCGAAGAACTTCTTGATAGCATTCTTATCTTCTTTGACAAAATTTGATTTATGCGTCATTATTGATTCCCATTGAAGTATTTCGGCTAGTATTTTGAAAATCACAGTTTTATCGAATGTGTGAGATATCCATAACGGCCCACCCACCCTCATCTTCTTCTGACATAAGGGACAATTGATGTCCGACGGACTTTTTTTCATCCACTCTCGATACCCACACTCAAAACAATGAAGAATGTATCCTAATTTATCAATTATTTTATTTGCCAAATAATTACTTTTTGTCACTTTGCAATAAATTCGGATGTAATTTCTATATGAGTGTGCAAATATCGGAACGATGTACAGGTCAAGCCGAGAGGCCACCAAGGCAGTGCTGGATAGTAACAATCTTGTACCTATTTCCGAGGAATACTTGGTTCGCAAAGGCATTCCATAATATTTTCTATAACAAACACTTGGATAAACACCCTCCAATACCGCGGTGTCAGTCGCAGTAATTGAGATCATGCCGTTATTCTCAACGCCGCGCAATACGCAATCCAAGTAAGGGGCAGGTGTTCCGAAAGGATCTAAATCAATTATCGACGCCCGGTTATCATAATTAGACATATTAGATAGGAAACTACAAATTTCAGACATATAAAAATCAGATTTGTAAAATATATTATTGATCATGGCGTTAACCTTCGCAGTCTGAACAGAAGATAAATTAAAATCATTAAATACCACTTTCTGGATCTGAGGAATTTCTTTACCTACTCTTATTCCTCTAGCCCCTAACCCACACATGGAATCAACAAATGAAATATTCTTCCTTGACTGATCAATAAAATTTCGATAAATCAGAATAGAAATATCTCTGTTTAATCTTGCAGCAGGGTTAAAGAAAGCAGGAAATTTAGGAGGCTCTAATTCGGTTAAAGCTTGCGCTGGAACCAAAAGAGTGACCTTGCCTTCTTTGATTTCTGACCAATCATATTGAGTTTGGTTGCTTTCCAAATATTAAAGTGAGTTCAGTCCCATATTTAATCAATCTCAATATCCCCCTGTGGGATAATATAATCTTAAAATAACACATCCCAACCTCCTCGATAAGGTTGGGACGGGACAATCTTATCAAATTATTTTTTTCCCTTTTCCGTTCCCATATTTTAAGTAGATTGAAATTTATTATCTGAAATTTTGCTAAAATCGAATAGTATAACTTCATACAACTTTAACAGTGAATAAATTATAAGAATTTCAATTTGTTAAATGGAATATTTTATTATGTTCTTAAGCCTAACATTTTTTAATTAAAATATAATCCTCTCATTAGCCAAAAAATGTTATAACATGTTGTGCTTGTGATAAGTTCCTGACTTTTTATCATGGGTCATCAAGACTGAGCTTAAGTTCTGTTTAACGCGCTATAGATTGCAAGTATTGGTTGTTCCTTAATTATTACAAGTTGTTTGAAAGAGGCTAAAAATATATTTCAAATCTTTCATTTTTTTATTTATTAAAAGGGAGTAATTGTTTATCTATTTAGGTATGAGTTTTTCATTAATATAGGATAAATGAATCAACAAGAGTAGATTAAATTGCTATTGGGCGGAATTGATGAAGCCGGGCGAGGTTCTGTGATTGGTCCGCTTGTGATCGCAGGTATCTCTTTTGACTCGACTGGAATAGAAAATCTTAGGAACCAGGGGATAACAGATTCTAAGAGACTTACAATACAAAAGAGAGAAGCATTGTATACTAGAATTTTACAATCAGCTGTTTCTATTTTCATTTGTAGAGTTAGTCCTATAACAATTGACAATTACGTGAATCACAAAAAATTGAATGTTTTAGAATCAAGATTTATGACGATTATCGCTGATAACGTTAAGGCTGACAAGATTATTATTGATGCATGTGATGTAAAACCAGATCGGTTTAAGCAAGCAATAGTAAAAAACCTGGCAAATAAGTCGGTTAAAATATATTGTTTTCATAAGGCTGATGTAGATAATTTAATAGTCTCTGCAGCATCTATAATTGCCAAGGTAACTAGAGACAGAGAGATCAAAAAAATAGAAGAGATCTTATGTAAAAAAATAGGATCAGGATATCCCTCTGATCCATTAACAAGATTATTTTTGAAAAATCATCTTTTTGATAACGAAAATAAAAAATACATTAGGTTTTCGTGGAGTCCTGTCAAGAATCTAATAAACGAATGTACGCAAACAAAGCTTATTTAATGAAAAGTTTCAAGAATCAAATTACTCGTAAACTAAATATTTGGCATGAATTAAGGAATGATCCTTATCAAAAGGTTCTAGGTTTATAATCTGTAAAATCCGGAATCCGTTAATCTCAAGTTTCTTCGCCTCATTTTGTGTTACCAACTTTGGATCTGTCAACACGTCAATACTTCTCGTCTTAATGACTATTATCAAGTCGCCTCCTGGTTTAAGGTAACATTTACAATTATTGATTGCGATGTCGGTCTGATCTGGTTGCGCTATATCAGAATACACCACATCCACCAACCCATAGTAAGAATAATAATTTAAAAATCTTCTTGCATCCATCAATATAGGAATGATATTATTTCTTCTTGTGGCCACATTTTCCAAAAATTCCCTTGCTACCCGAGCGGATGGTTCCACAGCAAATATCATTCCTTTATTTCCTACTATGTCTGACACATGACTCACTGTAGTTCCAGTTGAGGCTCCTAAATAAAGAACAGAGGATGATTCCTTTATTGGATTTTCCTTGAGATTCTTGAATATGGCGCCGGCTAGTTTGCTTCTAAAAGGTTCCCAAATTCTGTATTCAAGATCGTCAATTTTTATTATTTTTTCTCCATAAACGCTTTTTCCTGCATCTAGATTTTGAGTTGCTAAATATTTCTCTTTTGCTTGGTCTACTAAAATAACATATGACCCACTGTCGTATGATTTATACATAGTTAATTTATTCATTTAGCACACCTTCTTTGGTAAACTCAATCCACTATTTCTTATTTGATTTATGAAATCGATTTTTGAATTTATTCTTCTTAAATTTAAATTCCTTATCCCCATCTCTACCTTTATCTCTCCCGTATTTCTTTCCTTTGTTTCTAGTATATGAATCCCTCTGGCCTCGTTTGAAATTATGTTGTTGTTGTCTCTGCTGAATTTCGGAAGGTTCTTTATACTTCTCTTGAATTTCTATTATTCTATCATTCAACTTAGTGGCCAGTGTTTTACTTGATTCTGAATTTTGACCGTAAAGATCAACTCTGGCAGCAATTGCAGCTTTTGAAGAAATTGCCCTGGCTAGTTTGCCCCTTTGCCACTTCGGTGCTGAATGGATAATGGGATGCTGAAAAAGCAAGCCGTGCTTTGGGGGATTAGCACCAGTTTTGAGGGTCCTAAATAACGCCTTTTCAGCCCCAAGAATCTGGATGGTGCTGGAGGACAAAGAAGCTAGTCTTTTCAAACTTCCCGCTTTGGCGATTAATCTTGCTCCAACCGTAGCAGTTAGTAATTCTTTTAAATTTGGGGATATCATTTCCATAGAAATATCTATATGATCCTCTAATGTTTTTCTAATTTGTGCTAATGAAATGACTTCATTGGCTAGGCTCTGCAATATTAGCAAATTTTCTTCTGTAATTTTACCTCCCTTGCTTCTATTTGCTGTCATGCGAATAATCTCAATTTTATTTTCAGGAATGTCTAAAGTTCGTAGAAATTCTACAGTAATTTCTTCCCTTTTTCCAACTTTAGATACTATATTTGCATATGTTGTAATATTCTGGAGTAGATTATCCAGTTCAGGGAAGTGAAGACCATACCATTCTCTCATACGGGTACCTACCGTATTTAATATCTTGTCTATTTCATCCAATGCATTTATGGATTGACTAATATGTAAATCCAATTGCTCTGATGCTTCCTGCACTCTTATAGAAGACCATTTGAGAGCAAACTCCCTGATTTCATCCAATATACTATCTGCTGTTTCAGAATGATCCTCTGGATAAGACTCAAACAATTGGCTGTATAAACCAATCTTATTAATCTGGAATTGCTTTTCATCGACTTCAGTAATTTTTTCAGCATTAAATGAATTCTTTTTTAAATATTCAATCAACTCCGGATAATTTGTTTGCAACAAATCTGGTTTAAATTTAAAAAATTCTAAACTTTCCGATATTTCTTCATAATCCCTATTCTTAATTCTAAGGCGGGATTTTATTGGGTCTGGAAATTTCTTAAAGGATTGGATTTGATTCCTTTCATCAACAATAGCAATGCCTAACTCAAAAATCAAAAATTTATACACATTGTTAGTCATAAATCTAAATTCAAGATAACTTAAAAGATAAAGAATAATAACTTTGTTATTTCTTTACTGCATATTTAATTAGTTGAGGATTTAGTCCAAAAAACCAAATAAGAATCATCACATCTAATAGCCAATGCGATCAATAATGTTGCTGTTAATCAAATTCATAAAGATTACAATTAAATGATTATTACACAGTTTATCCAAATGGAAGAGGAATATTAATACCCTGTTCACTTAATTGCTTTTGCACATCATCGAATATTTTATCTGCAAGATCCTCTTCATTGTTTGGTATATCTCGCTTATCAGTATCAGACGTACGTGGAGTAGTTTCATCAGTTGCAGGAGGTGATCCTTCAAAAGTACTACTCGTTTTTTTAATTTTATACCCGTCAGCAGAGGCTGAAATGGATACATCAATGGCAGCACCCGAATCTATAACACTAGTTGGTATGGATACGCTGTACTTCCCAAGCGAGTCTGTGGTACCCGAGAACGGATCGTCGTTAATAGATCCAGTAATACCACTGTTTACCAAAGGATCATTGGTTTCAGCGTCATTTACCCCTACGACGATTTTTTGGTTTTTACCTTGTCCGGTTTTGTCAATACTGATGTCCATTGATTTAAGTTCCAAAGGCTTTGAAGTGTTTGTAATGATATTTATTTTGTTAAATTTAACGGATGATAATGGAGAATAGCATTGTAATTTTGCAGTCAATGCCTGTGAGCCATTCTTAAGGTTATTTAGACCAGGTTCAAGCACGATGCTCCAACTTCTATAATCACTCGTTCCATTAATGCCTCCTGGTATTGTTTTCTTAAAATTAGATTGGTTGGCGCTAGTTGGTGCTATTACGCCAGCAGTACTACCATCTGCTAAAAGTACTTCACAATCATAATTTTTGGGATATTCAGAACTGCCGTTAATATACACAGGTTTATCGATGTTAATGGTTTCACCATTTAAAGGAGATTCGATTTCGACCCCAGTCACAGGCAGTGCCAAGTCTTCACCAGCCGATTTTATTGTATTAAAACTTGAATTAATGTGAGATGTACGTGTAATATTTTCACCAGATAAAGCAAAATTTGCGGACGATGTAGGAATAGTTCCATTAAAATTTATTCCTGTTACGTTAACACTATAGTAAGCCTTGGCAGTCCCCCCATCACATTCTAATTTTGAAGTGATTTTATTTGAACCCTCGTGGAAGTTTCCATAGCTAGAATTAAATTTGTAGTTCCATTTTGAATAGTCCTTTGCACCAAGTGGACCAGACCCATTTGCACTTTGATATGGAAAAATGCTATTAGTCACTATTGAAACATCACAATTTGTCAAGTTACCTTTGTTTGATATGGAATAACCCTCAATGGAAAGCCTTTTACCTGTACTATCAAAGTAATCAGTACCAGTTATAAGAACCTGAGCGCCATTTGTGGGGTTTGTAATCCTGATCCCGTAAGGGTTCTTTACCAAAGTAGGAGTAGATGAGGGAGCAATTACAGAGGCAGAATCTGAATTTTGATTATCGTTTTGTGGAAGAATTTGTGCGCTGGCACCAGATAAAGACCCACCAAGAAATATAAAAGTAAAAAAAATAAACACAATGGAAATCTGATAAATCAAACTAAAAATAATGCTTCTTAAAAATA
>DATEIH010000115.1:0-5164 GCA_035279165.1 Candidatus Nitrosocosmicus sp.
TTGATTTTGATTGTTTACGTTATTACAGGAACCTGCTGTATTGCCACCAGATACACATTGTGCGTTTTGGTTAGAGGTTTGTGATTGGCCTATACCTTGGTTAGCAGTGTTACCGCCTTTACCACTGCCACCTTGTTGTCCTACTGCATTGCTACCACTGTTTGCTTGATTTTGTTTGTTTACATTGTTTCCAGAACCTGCTGTATTGCCACCAGATACTACACCGCTGTTTTGGTTGGAGGATTGTGATTGGCCTATACCTTGGTTGGCTTTGTTACCGCCTTTACCACTACCACCACTTTGGGCTGCTGCATTGTTTCCTGTATTTGCTTGATTTTGATTGTTTACGTTATTACAGGAACCTGCTGTATTGCCACCAGATACACATTGTGCGTTTTGGTTAGAGGTTTGTGATTGGCCTATACCTTGGTTAGCAGTGTTACCGCCTTTACCACTACCACCTTGTTGTCCTACTGCATTGCTACCACTGTTTGCTTGATTTTGTTTGTTTACATTGTTTCCAGAACCTGCGGTATTGCCACCAGATACTACACCGCTGTTTTGGTTGGAGGATTGTGATTGGCCTATACCTTGGTTGGCTTTGTTGCCGCCTTTACCACTACCACCACTTTGGGCTGCTGCATTATTTCCTGTGTTCTTTTGATTCTGCTCATTTACATTGTTTCCGGAACCTGCTGTATTGCCACCAGATACTACACCGCTGTTTTGGTTGGAGGATTGTGATTGGCCTATACCTTGGTTGGCTTTGTTACCGCCTTTACCACTACCACCACCTTGTTGAGCTAATGCATTATTTCCTGTGTTTTGTTGGTTTTGTGAATTCAAATTATTACAAGAAACAAAAGTACCGGCTCCTGATACACACAAGGCATTTTGGCTAGAGGATTGAGCCTGACCGATTGCTTGATTAGCAATGTTGCCGCCTTTACCACTACCACTACCACCTTGTTGAGCTAATGCATTGTTTCCTGTGTTTGCTTGATTTTGTGAATTCAAATTATTACAAGAAACAAGAGTTCCGGTTCCTGATACACAAACACCAAGTTGCGTTGAACCTTGTGATTGACCTATACCTTGATTAGCTGAATTGCCTTGAGCAAATGCATTCATTGACATCGAAGTTGGCCCTATCAAAAGTAATAATGATAGTCCTACTACCGCTGCAAATGGAGCTAGGATATTTTTCCCGCTGTTCATTTTATATTGAATAATAGATTTATTCACTCCCTTATTAACATGAAATAAGTATATTTGGTTTGCTAACAAGTTGCAATATTCTAATACTCTAGGATTTCTAGAATTGTGAATATTATATGAGCTACTATTGATCAACTTATGTAGCAGGCCTAGATGATAATGTACTAAAAAAGAGATATGCAAAATCAAAAATTCTCAGATCTAGATATTCAAACCATATAACAGAGAATATCATGAATCTACATGATATTAATTATTAATTTTTCATACAATTAGAATAAGATTTGACGAAAATCATGCGTTTACATTATTCTTTACAATATAATAATTGGTCAAATATGAAACGGATAGCATGGGTGAAAATATGAATATTTCCGATATCATGCTATCGTATTTGAATAAATTTAAATAATATCTTGGCCAGTACATATACACATATGAATCCAGGTAGTCGCAAGCAGGACAAGAATATTAGCAAAAGATCCTCAATTAAGATAATAAGCAGTGAAGATGTTTACAGTATGCTATTAACCATTCCTAAAGGCAAAGTTTCTACCTATGGAGATCTCGCCAAAGCACTTGGAAACCCAGCTGCTTCAAGACATGTTGGAAAAATATTGAGCAAGAATCCAAATCCGGTCAAAGTACCTTGTCATAGGGTTGTCATGTCCAATGGTAAAATAGGTGGGTACGCTTTTGGGACAGAGAAAAAGAAAGAATTATTGCAAAATGAAGGAGTTATTTTTGCTGATGATCATAGAGTAAACGAATTTAGCAAAGTTCGTTATTATCCTAAAAGAGGATAATACAATTAATAAAACAAAAGTTTGACAACATATTTGCCGAACCCAAACTAGTTGTTATTTGAAGGTCGTCATAAGTTATCATAAAATATCGGGTTACTAAATAATGTAATATAGCAAAAATATAGATAAAAAAAATTATGATGCTTCTAATTCATTGATCCTTTCTGATACGCCTTTGACCTCTTTCTCTAAATCATTCTTGTATTCCTTCAATAAATCTACTTTTTCCTCACGAGTTAGAAAGCTTCTTGATTTCTGTACTCCAACAGCGTTTACACCATTATAATTACAACCGCAACCCATTATTCCACCTCCTCATCCTTACCATCGGACATACGATACATAGTATTCAAGATGTATTTATATATATCGGATACCCAATATCTTTAATATCTATGCATATCGGAAGGGGGAACATAGAAAGAGATGGAAAGATGGAGAAGGGAAGAGAGGACGGAGATTGCTGCGACATGAGAGGAATGCTAGGTTTTCTGATTCTTTTCTTACTTTCGAAAAAACCGATGCACGGTCAAGAACTAGCAGGAGAAATTGCAATTAGGAAGGGTGAGAAAAAACTAAGTCCCGGAACAATATATCCAGCACTAAAAGGTCTAAAAGAATTAGGTTTCATTGTAGAAGAAAGGGACGGAAAAACAATAGTTTATAGTTTGACCGATAGAGGCGAGAAGGCTTTGAAGTTAGCTAAAAGAAAATTTATAAGGACTTTTTTTGGTATTTTCCCAGAATAATGTCAATCCAGCATTATATATAACCTCATCCCATAAAATCCTCATAGAATGTTGATCCCATTATGATAAATGCATGTTTTACAAATAAAATTGTATAAAAATTGTCAAAATGATATTTAATCCTGGACAAATATAGTCTTTAATCAATTAGAAGGTATAAACAACTGAACGTTATTATTGGTGGTATCTGCCACATATACATGCCCATTGGAATTAATGGTTATACTCTCTGGTTTTGAAAATTCCCCAGGACCTTTGCCCATTTGTCCAAATCCTGTAATATAGGTACCGTTTTTTGTAAATATTTGAATTCGTTGGTTGTCTGAGTCAGTCACGTATAAATTTTCGGCATTGTCGAATGCTATAACTGCTGGATGATTAAATTCTCCGGGTCCCTTTCCTTCTGTCCCCCAATCCCTCAGATATGTACCGTTGTCGGAGAAAACTTGAATTCGATTATTCCCATAGTCAGGCACAAAAACATTATTTCTACTATCAACCGCAACATCCCAAGGCATTTCAAACTGACCATTGCCTGGACCTTTGCTACCCCATGAAAGTATTAACGTACCATTAGGAGAGAACTTTTGAATGGTATCAAGATCTCTGTCAGATACAAAGACATTATTCTTGGAATCTACTGCAATGCCATGTGGATGTGCAAAATTAGCACCACTATTATTATTTTCCCCCCAGGATATTATATACGTACCATTAGGAGAGAACTTTACAACCCGTTTGTTATTTTGATCTGTAATGTAAATATTCCCTTGATTATCAATTTCACTACTATGAGGATGATTTAGCGAAATTCCATTAACAGTTTGATTTCCCCATTTTAGAATAAAATTTCCATTTACATCATATTTTTTTATTTCATTTGACTGTATATCGTTTACATACAAGTTATCATTACTATCGACTACTATTCCTTCAGGCTGAAAAATTTGAGTAGAGTTGGGGTTTTCAGTTTGTGAAGATAACTCTCTTTTAAAATCAAATTTTGTATCAGAAGAAATAGGACCAAAGGAAGACGGTTCATGACTTTGAGCAAGTACAAAAATTGTCGAACAAAATGACGAAATTAAAACAATAGATATAGTGAAACAAAGAAATAATTTGTATTTATCTTGTTTACAGTTCCGCATATAGATATAATGATTGATGGTATATAATATTTATTTAAGGTAAATTTATGCGGTAATACAATAAGAATTAGCAACATGTCTTGATTTTGATATTTTATAACCAAATAATTCATATGCTTTTAGAAAAATTGAATGGGGACTGTATTCCAAGTCATCAAATATACTAGATCGCAAAAAATTTAACAAATTATAATTCAGGTTTTGTGAGTTTATGCGATAATTGAGAAATAACAATTTATTCATGCTACCTATATAGTAGTTGTATATTATGAAACTTGGCAGATTCAATGATTTTAAGGAATCAATTTCAACGTTTTTTATATTAAAGAATTCAATCTACGTTGCTGCTATTTTCATAGTCATAATTCCGCTTATTTCATTTTTCTACTTACAGCATGAAACAGAAAACAGCATAAGAAACAGTATATTTGAACAACAAAAGCAAGTTCAACTTGATTCGAATCGTGCCATAGCACACCACTTGCAGTCGGATATACAATTGATTTTATCAAGGCTGCAAGGATTAGCAATGTCTGGTAATATTCAAGATGGAGATTTTACATCTAATTTAACTAAAAGAATAATGGTAGATTATTACAACAAGATAAATTCCTCTACCCCTGTGGATAGGCTGTTCCTTCAAGATAAAAATGGGATCGCTCTTATCGATATGAACCCTGGTGACAACCTATCCTATGTAGGAAAGGACTTTTCTTTTAGGAGCTGGGTTAATCAGACAAAAAACACAATGTCTCCTGTAATTTCTGATATGTTTGTTGGAATTGATGGTAAAAATAGAATCGCAATGACTTACCCAATCGTCAAAACAAATCTCACCGGTTCTTACTATAATGGTCTGGTAGGCGCGGTAATTCCAACAAATGAATTTTTTAACTACTACGGAAATATCTACGATGTACGTTCACAGTATTTGGCAGTTTTAGATGACAAGGACGTATTGTTGGTACATCCTGTACCAGCACTAGTAGGAAAACCTTTTTTTGGAAATTTTAGCCAGAATTTCACTGGACATACTGATAATCTAAACAATCTAATAAAAACAGTCACCGCAGGAGCTCCTTCTTCTGCAGTTTACAAGTTCCAAAACAATGAAAGACTAACGTCGGGATACCCAGTTATGATTGATGGTTCTCCCAAGTATTCTGTATATGTGATAACGCCAACCTCCTTTATTTATTCAAAGATTAATGATATAATTGATAAGGAAAGGCTGCAAATGTTG
>DATEIH010000116.1:0-2697 GCA_035279165.1 Candidatus Nitrosocosmicus sp.
ATCCCAAAGCATCAAATAACCACTTTGGAACTAAACCGATATTTGGAACCCAGCATCTTATTTGCGTAGAACAGCCTGAGCTATGCAAATAAAACTATGAATCCTTTAGTTGTAATGGCATAGTTGATTATAAGACATAGGGCTCATGACAATACGGTTATGAGGAAAGTCTTATCTAATTTAATCCAAATCCAGCCTAACAATTCAATTTTTTTCATAATTATATGAATTATGTAATTCATCAAAATATTTGAACTAGTCTGGACGTGTGGTGATTTAGTTTCCAGTAGTAGAGAAAGGTTCTATGACTTACTACTTTTAACAGAAGTGGAATTAAAAGGTGCGTATCTTAATCAACGGTACTTGTTACCATTCTTCTTGTTAATATTTTTTAATATAGATATTGTTTTAATCCTTGATATTGTCCTATTGTTGATAACTATTTAACTTTATCATATCAATCTCGATGATTTTATAAAAAATCTATAAAATTATCGATATGAGACTTTCTAATATTAGAAATGCACAAAAAAAGTAAAATCCGTTTGGATTCGATATTTTCTCTAATATGGTTATATCCTTTGTTCTATCATTATTTACATGTCAGAAGAGCCAACTAATGAAAGAAGGTCTGATTTTCGATTAAATGCTACTAGTGTTGCAAATAATTCTGAAAATATACTAGACGAGACTGGAGATAAAATTAAAGCTGGCATCAATGCCATGACAAAGAAGATAAAAGATCCTGATAAAGATTTGCAGTCAGAATACACAAAGGAAAAATTCAAAGAAGACACTAAAGATTATTGAGATTAAATATTCTATTTTTACTTACTGAGAGTAAAATCAGATCATATAATTTTTTTGACTAATATAGAAAGATGACAGAAAAAGTCGTTTACAAATAAAAACATATTCTTGTCAGACGAAGAAATACTCTTAATTAATTCTTCGTATTAATCATTAGTGTTATTTTTTCAACTACTTGACACCATTAACAAAAATACATTACTATTGTCTGATCTTTGAATCGAAGTAAAAGTATTGACTACAGAATTCTCGTGAAATGCTATAGTAGTCCTTAGAAGAGAATAGTCATGGATAACTATTAAAATAGTTTATGTACGTATGATAACAAACCAGACGAAGCTTGACACTTAAGCCCTATAATAAAAACAGGGAATCCTATTTTCTGGCTCTGTTACTTTAGAATTTAATCATGAAATAGAATTCAATTACCTCATTCAAATAAACCAATTACACAAGAATTTTATATGTTCTAAGCATGATTTATTATCCAAAATGAATTAACTGATTGAAAAGCAATATTGGAAAAATTATGTCAAGTAAACAGGACTCCTGATCTCTGAATTAAAAACATTAAAAGTGGAAAGGGATAGATTTATTTGCATATTAGGTAGTGATTGGTTTATGATTAAATTCAAGAACAAATTACAAATGTTGGCTTATTTTTTCAAAAATTTCTCATAGGTAAAAAAATCATCAGTTGTCTTTATACTTATGATAGACTTTTGCTTTAACAGTCTTTCTTTCTTTCTTTTGGATTACTTGCAAGAACAACTCCAAAATCCAAAAGTTTAAAAGAAAGATGCAATAAATTAATTTATCAACAAAGTGAATCGAATATGTTAATTGGAGAAAACAGATTAAAAAATGCCACAAAGATGTAAAGGTACATGTCAACAACTATTAGAATCCAAATACAATTTGGACAAGGAAGTAAGAAAATACATTCGATATGGTTACTTAAACGGATATAAACGATGTTCTATTTGTGAGGTTTTCATAAAATCATTGAATTCCACTAACAGTAACTTGAAATGTTTTTGTTGTGGTGTACAGCTGAGATCAAGACCTTATAAGTCAATCCTGAAAGAAAATTTTAGAAACTCATCGAATAATAATAACCAATTTAGGAAAAGGGAATCAATAATAATAATGACCTGATAAAAATTTTGTACTAAAATCTAGCCTAACCTAAGTACAAATAGATACTTGAGTATCAAGCAGTGGTTATGATCAGTGAAGGGATTACAGGCTTGGCTTGCTTACATATGATTAAAAGATGTTTGTAAAAAAGTGTTATATGACCTAGACATAGATTGTTTTAATCGAACTATTTTAGGATTGCAATACTAAATTACTATAATCTATGATTTACCCTTGCCAATCAATTTTCCTTCCTTTTTTTCCTTTTCACATCAGAACTATTACACATAAAGTTATATACTTGGGTTTCCTTGGTATCTACATGACGCAAATCACACAAAAGGTAATCAATGTAGAACAACAACAATATCCCATAATATATTGCAATGTTTGCAATTCTCTGCTAATCAAAAGAGCCTGTTGTATTTGCTGCGGACTTGACTGTTGCACATTTCACCATCTACAACATCTCATAAACATTGGAGCAGTGCCGCGAGATACAGACATTGCGGACTTTAGAAGACAGTTGGAAAGTATAAAATAACATACCAATTTTTGTACCTTGTTGGAGGATGACGGTAAATGGGGAACCTCTACCCTCCTTCGATGAGGTTATAGTTTGTTGGTCCAGTTTTAATCTAACTATAATAGGATTGATATTATTTAGAAATAAGATTTATGATTAAAACTGAACTATTTAACAGTTATAGAAATCTGAAAAATTCTAAAATTTCTAGTAATCATTTA
>DATEIH010000117.1:0-9623 GCA_035279165.1 Candidatus Nitrosocosmicus sp.
ATGGTAGCTTGCTACAATGGCTATTAATACACCAGAAGAATTACTTAACCGAGTTACTGAGTCTATAAACAATAAAGATTTGGATTCTTTTATTTTGCTTTATGAACCAGAAGCTAGTTTTATTGACGAATCAGGAGAAAATATTAACGGAACAGAAAAAATTAGAGAAAAGATAAAAGGCTATATGGATATGAATGGCAAATTAGAAAGTACTATAAGAAAAATTATTCCTGCAGGTAACATTGTACTTGCTTACAGCGATTGGACGTTCAAAGCCTCAGGTCCTGATGGAAATTCAGTCAACCTTGGTGGAACAGCAATAGACGTACTTAGAAAACAATCTGATAACTCTTGGCTTGTTATAATAGATAATCCTTGGGGAATAAAAAACTGATCTAGCATCAGCCTAATCCTTTTTATCATAACTTCACTTATGTCAACTCTGTAATCTCATAAAATCTTGATGATGAATTACTCATCAAAGTAAGGTAACAATCGCACAATTTGATAATTGATGTTGTAATTGGCGTTCTTTGGAAATGACAGTCTATGAATGTTCTCTATCTAGGGATACTTGATATAACCTATATAAGCAGGTACATACTAAAAATTGATGAACATTAGAACAAGATCATTGCTAATTGCAATAGCAATCACATCTATGGCATTAATTCCATTGATAATGAATCAAAATGCAGATGCTGCTTAATCTTATTGTGCAGACCAGAAAGGAAAACCCCATGCATGGATAATCGGCTGTAAAGATGGATGGTATGATCATGATCATTGCTTATCATATTCACCAGGAACCGGCGAGCATGCTTAATGTTACAGGGTTGGCTGGTCTAAGGGCCTGCAAGTAAATAACTAATTAATTTCATCTTTATTTAGTTCTTAATTACTGCGTAGTGAATATTTTGGAACACCTTTATCATAAATTTCAAAAAGTGCTAAGTGCAGGATTTGAACCCGGGACATCATGAATCATGTTTTAAAAACCATCACGGTGTATAATGACTAAAATGTAAAAAAATATCATTGAAATAAAAAACTCTTGCATTTTCACATGGAAATTTTGAATATGATGAGGTTCAAATCAAAAATGACATTCTTCCCTATTGTTTAAGGGAAATCACCAGAGTACATACATTTGGGATATTGGGATGCAATGACCATGACGTTTTTAAATTAGCAATTACATATATTAGAAATAGTTGGAAGATGCGACATTCAAACAATTGATGGACTCAGGTCAATCATTCCCTGATATAACTGATGTAATTTATGATGCTAATCAAATGGAGAAATTGATTCTAAATTCGGTTGATGTAGTAAATATGGGATTTGATACAATTTGGGACAAAAGAATATTCAATTTTCATTTTAACTATTTAAGAGAAGGATTCGATGTATTGGAAAAGGTAATTGAAGAAAGATGTCTAAGAATACGACTCATAGTTGAAACTACTCCTGAGAATATAGAATTTATCAACAACATAAAATACTATGAAATAAGGCATCTTGACAGCATAAGAACTAATTTTGGTATAATGGACCAGAGGGCTTATATGTTATGGGTATTCCATGAAGATGGCCAGAAACCTGAACAGGCTTTTTTTAGTAATTCAATATCCTTAGTTAAGAAACAACAAGTCCTATTTGACAAGATCTGGAAACTAGGAATTCCGTTAAGGGAGAGGAACCGACAGTTAGAAAATGAACAGATGCCTGAATTTCATAAAATACTAGTCAATTTTGCCGACGCTCGAACCGAAATTATGACTTTTCTTGATCATAGTAAAAAGGAATTGCTGATCCTTTCATCAATTAAAATGCTTGACTATTTTGCAGATGATGACCTTTTTTGGCTAAAACTCTCAGTGTTGTATAGAAGAGGAATATTAATCAAATTATTAACGGATGGATATAATAGATCACTAATTTACCAACTAAATAAAATTACAAATGAAGCACCTATAAAGACACATGATCATTTTCAAATAGGGTACTCCACCAAACTTGGGAATATTGATGAATTTGTTTTGATTACTGATAATAAAGCGGCCCTTGAGTTGACCTACGCAGATCTAAATCAATATAAAATATCGTTTTTGAATGATAAAAATCACGTATTAGTTCAAGAAATACTTTTTGAGAAATACTGGAATGAGGTTAATAGTCTTGAAGTTAGGCACAACAAATAGATTGACAATCATGAATTTGAGATTCCTTCATTCGGATAGCATAGGAAAATTCTGATGAACTAGGCAAATAATTTGTTCTTTGCGCAGAATAAATAGTGAATCGCTTTATTTGAATCCGCTATTAAGAGTATCAGATTAAAGAGAACATAACTCATCCTGGCTTATAAAAAAATTTGGTTCACAAAGCAGAACTAATTTAACAATAAAATAATAGATACTAGCATAATTTCCATCTAAAATTATAAGAGTTTAAGAATATTAGTATCATCGAGCAAATCTTAAATAATTAAATCGCCGAGGCTAAGTATTGATCGAGTCTAAAAATATCCTAAACCAATCAAAAACATTGGTTAACGAAAATGAACTGAACGATAATCATGAATGTGGGAGAATTGGAAAGTAATGATAAACAGACAACTAATTATGTTTACTACGGCAGCATTACTAACAACATCGCTGATCATAGGTTCATCTGGAATATTCGACTTTTCTGTAATGGGTAAACCTGTCTGGGGGCCAGCAGGTGAAAAAAAATGTACATCAGATTTTTTCTCTCGAACCTGTTGTTGGATAGATGACGATGGAGGCTATATTCATGAGCGTTGTGAGACATGTATCGACATGGGTGATGGAACATACGCACAATGTAAGATCAAAGATGGACCAGTAGCTGCAGAGGACTCATCAACGTCACCCAAGCCTCCAAAAGGAAATCTTGATGGAACCAGGGCACCGATTAATGAGGAAGTACTGGATCAAACTTTTACTTCTGGAGACAATGACAATGACAATGACAACCAAGGTACTTCAGATAATGCAGAAATTTTGACACGATCAGAAAATCCTTCTCAAAAATCATTATCCTCGTCTCCGGAAACATTTAATGCAGATCAAACAACAAGTTTTGCTAAGAAGGGAAATAGCCAGAACTCACCTGTTCCTCCAGAATGTCCAAAACAAGGTCCAATACCACCAGACTGTACTATGAAGCCAAAGTTTTAGACTAAAGTGATAGATTCGACATACTGATCCCAATTTTTTAATGGGAATTGAATATCAGTCCCTCTCTTTTTACAATTATTCATGTGCATGACTAAAAATTAAGGCATTTTATCTACATTTGTTCAAATTCCTTTGCTTAGAGATAGAACCCTCGCTCCTTCACAACAAGACCTTTTTTGGTTACATTTTGATTAAGAAAGTAGAATACTATTTCCGTCTTTCCAATATACTAATCAAGTCCTTCATCAAAGGTGAATTCATATTTTCGAGTGTCTCGAAGATTACTGGACAGATAGTCACTACCTAATATTTAGAAATACTTTACTTTTATTCTATAAATTATTGTTTGTTTATATACAGCAGGCTTATTGCTATTGTTATTGCTTTTAATAAGATTTAAGGGAGAGCCCTCAATAATTTTAGGTATATTTTTTAGTACATTCATTATTTTGTCAGCATATTTATCGTTGTTTGGTTCATCTATGTTTCATGATGCTTTGGCCCAATCAGATATTCAAACTGTCAAATATAGAAATCTAACACTAGATCTTGGTAATGGAGTTACAACTAATGCCCAGTTATCTTATCCAGCAATAGGTAAAGGACCATTTCCAGGAGTCCTCCTAATTCATGGCTCTGGTGCAAATGATATGAACGAAACTGGTGGTTTGATTCAATTTGATAATGTTACGCGATCAAAGATTTATCCAGACAAGCAAACATTTTTTCAACTAGCTGAATATCTCTCAGAAAGAGGATTTGCTGTACTTAAATATGATAAGAGAGGAGTTGAACCAAACTTTACGATGGTCAATAACATATGGGGAAATGTTACATTCAATGATCTCAAACAAGATGCGGAAAAGGCTTTGTCAGTACTATTGGAACAGCCCGAAGTTAATGCAAGTAAGAAAGCGACATTGATAGGGCACAGCGAAGGAACGATGATAGCACCAAGAGTAGCTGTTGATAATTTGGACAAAGTCAAAAATATAATTTTGATGGGGCCAGTTGCAAATACTCTTCCGGAATTACTATATTTCCAAATTGTTAAAAATCCTCTCGATTATACGGAAAAGGTTTTGAACAAGAATGATAGCGGGATGCTAACAATAAGCCAAATATCTAACGATCCTATTTTTCAGAATCTAGTTGGCGGCAATCTCACTCATCTTCTCCTTTATCAAACAAACGGTATGGATCACCTCAACAAGTCATTGGCAGAGAAGTCACAGCCCACTAATACAACTCTTGGTAGAAACACGATCAGTATCGAAAATGATTTAATGCCTGCACTTATAGCTGCATACAATAATGTTACATTCCCAACAGATTCATCTTTGTTATCAAAATGTCTCGATGCCCATTATGGATATTTTGAATGGAATAGCGGTTTAGAAGGATGTCCCAAATGGATGAGGTCCCACTCTGATTTACAAAGTACTTTGAGCATGATAGGAAATGTATCTTCAGGTATTGGTATATTAATACTTCAAGGAGAAAACGACACTGCAACACCTCTTGAACAAGGTTTACAACTACAACAAAGACTAATGGAAGTAAATCACCCTGACCATCTTTTAGTTACTTATCCTGATCTCGGACATTCCCTATCGCCGTCCAGCAACTGGATAAGTCAGAGTGGACCAATGACAGAATATGTCCTAAAAGACATGTTTGAATGGCTATCCTCTAGAAGTGGGTAGACATATCTGCACAATTTTATCTTGTCACATTTACCTATCCGATTTTAATACTATTCAGTTTAGAATATTTGATTTAGATGAAAATAATGTTACAAGGAAACTGTATCTTTAATGAAATTCACAATAGGCAGTCGAATTCAATCACCAAAGAGATATGAAAAGATGAATTTAAAGAAAGGAAGGGAGTGCGAGGTGCGGGATTTGAACCCTAAAGCACACGCTGAATCCTTTGACACTGAGATATATTTAAATAAATACTCTCGATAATCGATAAAATGGTAAATTATTGTTTGGTTGTACCCTTACTACCAGGAAAAATAGAACTAGCAAAGAAGTTTGAAGAAGAAAATGGTGGTCATGGCAAAGAACATGATGAATTTTACAAGATTGCAGGTGTGACTCGTGAACAGGTTTGGATTCAGCATAGTCCACCAGGTAGTGGTGCCCCTGATCTTGAAATAGTTAGTTTAGAAACAGAAGATCCTACAAGGACTCTAAAAGAATTTGCGACATCAACTCTTCCATGGGCTATAAAGTTTCGTGACTTTGCAAAAGAAGCATTTGGATTAGATTTTTCAAAAGGACCTCCACCTCCTCTAAACGAGTTACTAGTTGACTGGCATAAAGACAAGTAAATAGAAAAGTATTTTGGATTTCAATCTTTCGTCTTTCCGCATCACGAAGGATGAAAGTCTTATTTTGAACCCCTCTTGCGGCTTTGATAGGTTCGAATCCAATTGTTTATTGATGGAGAAAAAGAACCCGCATTACCTCAGTTACTATAAGTATTATCTTATAGACTACCGGGAACAAAACCATGAAAGGGTTTCATACACAACAAACTTGGTGTTACTATGTACCATACTATATAAACTCATGTTGAAACCTCAATACTTTCGAAAAATGTATTCTATCTTAATATGAAATATGAATTGATTGAATTAAATTCAAAATATAAAAGTTAAAAATAGAGATGAAAATATTGTATCGTATTTCTTATTTTGCTCGTCTTGGCTTGGACCTACCTATGTGTTGTTGAATTGGTAGAGCCTGATGTCATATTTCCACCTGTAATATTTGCTGAACTGGGTTCCATAGTCGAACCCGTTTCATTCTCTGCTGCCGTTGGACTTCGGGCTATTGCGTCTAATGTAAGAGTGCTCGCCAATAAAGAAGCTGTTGCAAGAATAGTTACGATTGCAAAAAGATAGATTTTATTCATACAATTTTACTGTATAATTTGTAATATTTATTTATTATCCAAAATATACTATATTTTTAGTATACATATATAGGATAGTATAGTAAAATTACAAAGATCTTGTTCAATAAATAACATATAATGAATTATTATGCTGAGATTCTTATTTCAACCTGATCCCGGTAATGGCTATGAAATCAACTCTATTCCAATCGATATTCATTTGAGAATAATTAAGATTCCTACTGAAGAAATTCTATATGATTATACAATAAATAACACATAATCTGTTATTGTCGGAACAGACAGGATCGAAGTGCTAAACAGAATACAAACAACATTTGCAAGAGAATTTGAAAGATCTGGAAAGCTCAAAGATTCTAATATTCGACCTATGGATTATGAAACCAAACAAGCCTGGACTAGGATTAGAAAACATATCAAGGATAAAGATCAAACTTGAGTGAGTAAGAGTCTAATTCCTTTATCCACCTAGTTAACCGTTTAACGAGTATATTTGAAAAGGTTAACTTTTAGATTAACGAGAGGGTTCAAATCAATCTTAAGAGAGGTGCGAAGTTCTGAGTCCATATCCAAATTGAAATGTTCATTTACACTATTGGGATTGATCTCTATTGCTCTGTAAACAAATCCCCATCCCTCCAATCTATTTATGGAATTAAACTTTGTTCTTATCTAAAAAACTTGAACAAATGGTTAGTCAATCTTGTAGAATTTTAAATTCAATACTCTTCGACTATTCTACAATTACATCGTGTTACTTTGTAGTTTCATTTTTTATGGATAAAGGAAAAGTTTATCTATTTCATTACATAATTCGCGCTATGAAGGAATTAACTATTTTCATTCGGAATGAGTATCTTCCTAAAGTTACTGAAATTCTAAATAAGAATAATGTTGGCGGTCTTGCTTTTTATGAAGTAAACGCTAGAGGTCGTACTAAAATCAAAGAAGTACCTGAAGTGGTACGTTTCTATATGACAGGCAAGTACATTACTCCAGAACATGAAAAGAGAACTAAGGTTGAAACTATTGTACCAGATTCAATTTCAAAGCAAATCATCGATGATCTAGTAAAGATTGGTTCGGGATCTGAGGGACATGGCATGATCTTTGTTAAAGAAGTTGTAAATGCTCATGAAATAGGGACAGCAGAAAGTGGCGAGGTTATATTATCTGGTAAAAAGTAAATCTATCACAGAATTGACAAAATTTTAGAACATATCTAACTCAAATAAAAAGACAAGTGCGAAGTGCGGGATTTGAACCCGCGATCCCTTCGCTTTATTGTAAAGTTCAAATCCCGATAATGAAATAAAGGACCACGAGATCTTTCTCATTTTAAAGACCCTTTTTTATCATATTTGTATTGAGCAAGAAGAATACTATCGGATGATGATGCTGAAAGGATGAAGACTTCTTTTTTATCTAAGTTGATTGACTTTTATTCTAAAAATTATTGTTTGTTTATATACTGCAGGTTTATTGCTATTGTTAATGATTTTAATAAGATTTAAGCGAAAACCCTTGATAGGTTTAGGTATATTTTTTGGTACTTTCTTAATTTTATTGACTTATTTATCGTTGATTGGTTCATCCGTGTTTCATGATGCTTTGGCCCAATCAGATCTTCAGACTGTCAAATACAGAGATCTAGTCATAGATTTGGGTGAAGGTGTAAAGACTAACGCTCAGTTATCCTACCCCGCAACAGGTAAAGGCCCATTTCCTGCCGTGTTACTTATTCCTGGCTCTGGTGCTGTAGATATGAACGAAACTTTGGCCGAAGATACTAAACCATTCTGGCAGATATCTCAATATCTTTCTGAGAGAGGATTTGCGGTATTAAAGTTTGATAAAAGAGGTGTTGGCGAAAACTTTACTATTTTAAACCCAAATGTATGGGGAAACAATACAATCGATCATCAAATTCAAGATGGCAAGAAAGCCTTGAATGTTCTTGTACAGCAGCCTGAAGTTGATCCAAAGAGGATAAGCATACTGGGTCATAGCGAAGGCACACTCTATGCTCCAAGAGTAGCAGCTGACAATTCGACAATAGTAAGCAACATTATACTTATGGCAGTTGTAGCTCAAAACCCATTAAAAGATGTAGAATATTATCAAGACGTTTCGCTACCATTAGAATATGTTATGCAAGAATTAGATAAGAATCATACTGGTTTGATATCAATACAGCAGATTGTATTGGATCCATTTTTTAGGAACTTCCTTTTGCCTTCATCTGTTTCGCATACTAATGATACCAAGGCCATTACCGCTGCTTTAATAAAGGAATTTGGTAATAGTAGTAACATAGATATAGATAAGCAAATCAAACCTTTTTTGATAAATGGCTATGAAAACATAACAGCATTTAATTTGCTAAAATGCGATACTATCGTAGTATGTCCTATACTATGGAAGTCTTTATCTGATATGCCAACAAATTTGAGCTTCATTGGTAACGTATCTAATTCTACTGGCATTCTAATACTTAATGGAGAAAATGATGCTCAAACTCCCGTTCAACAGGCATTTTTATTGCATCAAAAGCTCAATGAAGTAAATCATCCTGACCATACATTAATAACATACCCCGAACTTGGACACGTTTTTTATCCATCATCAAAATGGCAAACAGGGATTGGACCTATCCAACCTAATGTTTTGGCAGATTTATATTCATGGTTGGAGTTACACTCAAGATAATTTTATTTCAATCTTGGCTATTTTTAATGCATCTATTCATTAAAAATAACACAAAACAAAATATCGAAACTTCTGCTGGTTCGATCCTTGCTCGGGATCAGGTATGAATCGCTCTATTTGAACCCGAGTATTTCTTTATTGTAAAGTTCAAATCCCGATAATTAAGAAGAGAACCCGCAATCCCTCTATTACAAGTTTTTGGTATTAGAGAGTGATAATTTGACCAAGATAATCTTTTTACAAGACTTCACTCTCTTTATATACTTGCTTGCTTGATTTTGATTGTGTATAGTGATAGTAAAATAAGAAAAGATCGTCTTTTCATTGTAGCGGTTTTATCTATTCTAATTTTCTCAAGTATGAGTGTGGTTAACGGTTCTACTAATACAGTGAACGGTCAAACAAATGCTACCCAAGCTAACTCCACCAATAATGATACGGGCTTGGTAAATATGCATGATATTCCATTAGAAAAAGTCCATGTTGGAGATATCGAAATGGCATACAAGATGTTTGGTAAAGGTGACCCCATAATACTTCATAATGGTGCTAATGATGGCATGGATGCATGGGATCCAGCCTTTCTGTCTAGACTTGCGTCAAATCACACGGTAATTATTTTTGATAGTCGTGGAATTGGAAACACTGCATCTGGTACCGAACCATATTCCATAAAGTTACTTGGTAATGATACCGCTGGTTTAATGGATGCTTTGAAAATACAAAAAGCAAACATTCTTGGATATTCTATGGGTTCATACATAACCCAACAATTTG
>DATEIH010000118.1:0-5743 GCA_035279165.1 Candidatus Nitrosocosmicus sp.
AAAAATATTAATCAAAAAATAAACAAACAGATCTCAAACCTAAATGTCCTAAACAAACAGATCCACATTCTAAACAACAATAAACAACTACTTGAAAAAGCCTACACAGATTCAGTTTCTAATCTGGATATCATTATATCAAAAATACATCAATCCCTTGATGCTGCAAGGCAGATCAATGAAAGTGTAGACAAGAAGAAAATAATGCCTGTACCAATAGTTTTTACAGTATTTATAAAATCTGATTCATCTGCATCTAATAACAAACTAGATGAAGAGAAGAATCAAAAAGACAAAAAAACAGATAAGTAAATGCACCTCCGAAATTCAGAATTGCTAATAGAGAATATCTAGCTAAATTTCAGAATAAAGATCAGAAATTAAAGTTTCTTACAATAGGATTCTATGTTGTCATTATCTCAAAGTGAGTAAGGCTCATTTTATCGATTTTATATCGTACATCGTCCAGTGCTTTACCTGATAACCTATAATATATACTCTAGTGTTATTATAGGCCTATCACTATTATTTTATTTTTTTTACATTGCAGTCACAATATATAAATAATTGATAGAGCAATATGGGTAACAGAAGTGATATTGGGGTGAATGTACAACGATTTATACCTTTTATATCAATCAATTTTTAATGTCTTGTTCGCTACTATTACACCTATTAGTAACATAGAAGCAGCAAAGGTAAAGAGATAAGAAAAATACATCCAGTTAACACTAACAATACTACCCGAAACAATTATTTCTCTTCCAAAAGTTGACGAAAACGAAACAGGATTTAAGTTTGAAATTGTTTGCATCCAAGGTGGAAAGCTTTCGCTTGTAAATAGGGCAGTACTTGCAAACATCAGGGGCAAGTTTATGAAGTTGGCTACTACAGTGGGGATTTGCCAGTCTGAACTTTTCATAGTCAAAAATAGATATACCGAAGAAAGACCCAAGCTTAGAAGAAATAATGACACGATAAAAGCCGTTATTCCAAATATGTCTGGAATATGTACACCAAATAGCATTACACCAGCAAATACAATTGGAACTTGTAGCATTCCACGCGTTGAAGCTCCCAATACTTTTGATAAGAATATGGTATGATTACTGGTAGGTGTGATCAATATTCTTCTAAGATATCCGGATTTCTTATCTTGAATGAGACTTAGTGAGCTAAACATTCCTACAAACAGCATCGAAGTAGAAAGCTGACCTGCTAAAAGAAATGCTATATAGTTATCTGTATGAAAAAAATCCTCAAGAAAGGTTCTTGGCGCGGAAGCAAAACTGCTCCCAAAAAAGATTATCCATAATAGGGGTTGGACGATGCTTAACACGATTATGGCTGGACTTCTAAAAGTAGTTTTTATTTCCCTTATATACAATCCACTAAGCTGATTTAATATTTTGATCATTCTTGTCTTGACTTTTATAATTGATTTTAGACGATTCTATTTTTGATCAATAGTGGTGGTAGCGGTAGCGGCTTCTTCTATTTCTTCAAATCGTTTCCCGGTAAGTTCTAGAAATGCTGACTCCAAATTTGGCTTTTCTATCTTGATTGAATTAATAATAGGGGCTGGTTGAAACTCTGTTATTTTGGAAATTAACTCAGGTAAAATAGTTTCAGCATTTCCGACTTTGATGCGTAATCTTAAAGCGCGCTCTGATCGTGTTCTTTTTTCTAAATCAGTATTTTCTAAACCTATTTGAACTATTTCTACTATTCCGCTAACATTTTCTAAGATCTTGTAATCAAAATATGAAAAAAAATCAATTTCTATAATGTCACCGTTGGTTCTAGATTTTAGCTGCTGTGGTGAACCGCTTGCTACAATTTTACCATTATTAATTATCGCAATATCATCGCACAATGCATCAGCTTCTTCGATATAATGAGTAGTTAATAGTATTGTGACCCCGTACTGCTCATTTATTTTCCTTATGAGTCTCCAAAGCAATCTTCTAGAACTTGCATCTAATCCAATGGTTGGTTCATCCATAAACAGTACTTTGGGATCATGTAGTAGTGCCATTATTATTTCTAGCTTCTTTTTCATTCCAGTCGAAAATTTTCCAACCCTCTTGTTGTCCTTTTCATCCAATTCCAAGTATTTCAACAAGTCAATTGCCTTTTTCTTCCAAGTATTGTTAAGACTATGCAACTTTGCTTGAATCCAAATATTTTCCATTATTGTAAGGGAGTCGTCTAATATGACTTCCGATGAAATCCAGCCAATATTTTCTTTAACTTTTAAGGAATGTGTAGTAATATCATATCCTGCAACCGATGCTCTTCCTTGGGTTGGTTTAGATAAGCCAGTTAACATCTTAATGACTGTGGTCTTACCAGCTCCATTTGGACCTAATAAGCCAAATATGCTTCCACTTTTTATCTCTAAATTTATGTGATCTACTGCTGTTTGTTCTCCATATACTTTGGTGAGTCCGTTACATAATATTGCATTTTCTTGACTGCTAGAGGTGGTATAATTAGCCAGAGGTCAAAATCACACTGTATGTTCTATTTGAGGTGATAAATATGTTCACGCTTGTATTATTTTATAGTAGACTGCTAACCATAAACCAAAGAAAAAAATATAGAGTTAGGTAAAATTCTATCTTAGCATTAAATAATAGATTGTCACCTTTTAGAGATATCTAAATAAATATTTTGACAGTATTCGATGTATGTTCTCCATATAAGAGGGTTGGTCAATTGAGATCAAAAATTTTATTCTGATCATGGGATATTCTTTGTCCAAATTATTCTTTTTTAGAATAAATGTATTTACTATTTAGCAGACTACTGTAGTTACTGAATTGGTAGGAAATATAGTATAACTTGTACTCACAAACTTTTGATGTATCATTATTTTTCTATCAAACCATCACCTGATCTTATCAGTATGATTGATAAACTTTAATCCCAACTTGTCTCTTAAAAGCCAATTTCTCCATCCTCGATATTTCAATAAGGAGAGACATTCTAACGGCTAGTGCCTATTTTTTTCAAAGCTTCAAAAACACGAAAATGTTGATTTTTAAGCAAAATTAAACATGTATTGCAACGTTATAAGTCTATTTCAAAGAAAAGAATTTGCTGAGTATTTTCATTTTACTATTGGTTTTGGTGCATCATCACATCTCTACTTCTATAAACTATTATTAGATTTGTTTAACATCCATTGCATATACTCTAACAGTTATAAATTGGAATAATTCAACAACTTAACTATAACTGAAAATATGACTGGAAATGACCTTAAACAGAGCATAAGCGATGGATGGTATTTTTTTGTTGACATCGTTGGCTCTTCTGATCCTGATTTATCAATATCTAGTCAATTAGAAAAAATAAATCGAATTAAAGACTTGATCTCAAGATTTCTCGATACACAAAAACATCCTGAAATATACAAGTCATTCACAGGAGATGGAATGTTAATCGTCTTCTTAAAATATGATTATCCGTTGGAACTTTCAATTTATATTCACAAAAATATAAAACAGTTTAACACATCTGTATCAAATAAGGAACAAATTTTTGTACGGATTGGAATAGGATTTGGATCCTTCCTTTCCTTCCAAGACGGTGTACATACAGAATTTGCACCCTGGGGTCATGAATTAGTCCTCGCCAGAAGAATAATGGACATAGCAAGGCCGAATCAAATATTATTAACTGATTATGCTTATCAAAAAATAAAAAATGACTATTTGTTTGATAAGAATAAGTTCGGTTTGACCTTGTACGATAAAGGTAAAATCATGTTAAAACATCACAATGAACTGGAAAATGTATATTCATTTTATAAGAGGGATGAATATGGGGATAATTCTGATATCGAATTTAGTTTGGATCTAAAACCCTTGATTCAATACGAAAAATTTGCTGATGACTTTGTAGCCCCTATTCAAAATTTCTGTGAAGCAAGGTTTATGACTATTCTAAATAAATTCAAAGATTTAACCAATCCCTCAAAGGGATTAGAAATTGGATTGCTTTCTATGGGCTTGATTTATAGAGTATTATTTGAAAATGGCCAGGATTATGTCTCTGCAACCTACTTACCTCCAGGAGAGTACTGGGAATTACAAAATAATGATCCCTTAAATCTCTTAAGTCACCAGGAAAAATCGTTAGGACGACTGAAGCATCTTACTTCAAACAAGAAAAATTATAGGTTTCTTATAATGGAAAAAGAAAAGCTTGATGATGATATTCGTGCAAATCAAAACAGTTCATTACTTTTTATAAAATGGCATTCTGAAAATAATGTAAATTTATTCTATGTCAATCTTTCGGATATAGATGATATCTTAGTAAAGTACCCTAAAATAGTACATAATGTGGGACTAGGGTTTTGGTTTGGAAAATACGTACTGCAATTTGGCCCAATCATGGAATATATTAATCCCAAGGATCAGAATCATCCTTTGATGAGACGAAGGTTCTGGTTGCATCCTTTTGGTAGTGAAACCTTTAATCAAAGTAATCAATTTTTTGATGAACTAATCGAATTGACAAAGTCTGATAAGATGATAAGAATTGATCACAATTATTATAACAAAATTATTAATGGAAAAAAGATTTAGACCAAAATTTGTAATTTAGTTTTGAAAATTTAGGATATACCGGCCGACCACTTTTACTTCTTGCTTCATTAATTAATTTATTTAGCGGTAGTAGGCTACTGTACTTTTGCTGTATTTCTAAGGTTAAGGATTTAGTAACGCTTTTTTTAATAGTGGCAATAAGTAAATTGGGCTTAGCAAATTGATGATCGATTGAGCCACTTTTTGACCTTGTTTTTTTAGCTTTGGATAACTAACAGTAATATGAAAATCCCATTTTTTTGCTTGTTAACTACTCTACATTTACTACAGAAGACTATTGTGCTTCGCTGAAAAAAATTATGTGTGCATATACGATACGTTCTAAAGTTAATTCATGCTTCCCATGAAGATCCAATAAAAAAATACTTTTATTAGATGTTAAATTTACCTTACCTAGTATATGGATTTTGTAAATAATAACATTAGAAGACTTGGTCCAAGATATCCTACTGGTCCCCATGATTTATACCAACTACCAAAGAAGAATCCTTCTGAGCTTGAACAGATACATAATCAGCTAATTTCATCAATAAAGCTTCGTATGCAAAATCTACCTAATGAGGATAGTAATCAAAATTTTGAGAAGATGGTAAACCAAATGAGAGGACAAGACGTTTCTGCAGTTTCAAATTTAACTAAGGATTTCTTAAAAACAACGAGAAAAAATTTAAGTGAATGAAATTCATCCGTCATCCTCCCTCGTATGTGTATGTGCGTGCATAGCATTTACACCCATACCTTTTTGATATTAATTTTAACTATGAAATATTATCAAACAGGTTCGCACTCCTATATCTAGTTTCTTTATGAATATTGCCTCTTAAAAATTTCAAAAACTCTAGTTTGTTCTTGTAAATATAATAATGATTTATTATGATTTATTAATCTTCCATATTTTTCATCGGCTCTGTTCACTTAAGCATTTTCAATTCGCTGTTATGATGATCTACAAACAGATTCAACCAATTCATTACATGTTTTAGTTTGCAGTTCTTTATTCTACAAGGAAAGTAGTCATCAAAACTTTCTGTCCTGTCCTTGATTTATTTTATTGTCCTTTCTATGAGACTTTTCTCCAATGGAGAATGGATATGGTGATCGAGTTTCAGGAATCTACAAGC